>CAYQEG010000018.1:4175-6733 GCA_964416435.1 uncultured Rickettsiales bacterium | reverse complement strand
CCGCGCCGACGCAGCCGACGCAGCTGCGCGACTTCGGGGTCCTGCGCATGGCCGGCCCCGCCGACGCCCGGCGCGGTCGACTGTGCCGCTCGACGTCGGGCACGCCGCCGGAGGTGCGGCGGGCGCTCGCCCACGCCCACGACGCTATTCGGGGCCCGGCCCCGGCCGGATGCGTGGCGCCGCAGACCGTCGGCGGCTTCGACTTCGCCGTCGCCTCCGACCACCCCGTCGACGTTCCGTCGGACGGCGCGTTTCACGCGGTCCCGGTCACCGCCGGCGAGGGGCCCGCGTCGGCCCGCTACGTGTGCGTGCCGTCCCAGTCGTCGGACGTGTTCCGCCAGGTGGAGCTGAACAGCCCCCTGGACGCCCCCGTGCTCGCCGGCCCGGCCGACGTGCACGTCGACGGACGCTACGCGCTGACCACGTCCCTCAAGCACCGCCCCGAGGGGGGCGAGCTGCAGCTCGGGCTGGGCGTCGAGCAGGCGATCAAGGTCGCCCGGAACGTCCGCTTCGACGAGACGAAGGCCGGGCTGATCGGCGGCTCCATCGACCTGGAGCACCGCGTCGACATCGACATCAAGAGCCACCTGGGCGCGCCCGCGACCCTGGAGGTCAGAGAGCGGGTGCCCGTCACTCCGGACGACGAGGACGACATCGTCGTGACGGTCGGCGTCGCGGACCCCGAGTGGGAAGACTGGGAGCCGGACGAGCGGCCGCTGCGGGGTGGGCGCCGCTGGGTCGTCACGGTGCCGCCGGGCGGCGAGACCGCGCTGCGCGCCACCTGGAACGTGCGCATCCCCAAGGGCCACGAGCTCGTCGGCGGCAACCGGAGGGAGCACTGAGATGCACGACTTCACCGCCGACCTGCCCCCCGTCGAGGTGCTGCTCCTGGAGGACCGCGCCCAGGTGATCCGCCGCGGCGCGCTGTCGCTCCCCGAGGGCACGTCCGTTGTGCGCGTCGCCGACGTCACCCCGCTCCTGGTCGACAAGACCCTCGCCGGCTCCATCGTCGCCGGTGAGGGCGTGACCGTGGCCGAAGTCCGGCTCGAGCGGAAGCGCGTCGTCTCCGAGGGCGACCGCCCCGAGGCGCTCGCCGACATCGACGCCCGGCTGCGTCACACCGACGCCAGCGTGTCCGCCCTCGAGCGGGAGATCGAGGCCGTGAAGTCCTGGGTCGGGCAGCTCCAGCGGGCCACCGCGCTCGCCCTGGAGGAGCTCGCCGAAGACGCGTCCTGGGGCCGGGTCGATCCCGGCGGCTGGGAGGCGCGGCTCCTGTCGCTGCGGGAGGCCCAGGCGGGTCGGCGGGAGCGGCTGGCCGAGCTCGCCCTGGACAAGCGACGGACCCTGCGCGAACGGCAGGACCTGCGGGATCGCCGGGAAGCCGCGCTCGACCCGCGGTCGGAGCACCGCGCCGAGCTGATGATTCGGCTCGTCGCCGACGCCGCGACCGACGCGACGGTCCAGGTCGAGTACCTGGTGCCCGGCGCCTGCTGGCGTCCCTGGCACCGGGCGACGCTGAAGGCGGGCGCGCTCCAGCTGCGCTCGGACGGGTGCGTCTGGCAGGCGACGGGCGAGGACTGGACCGACGTGGAGCTCCGCTTCTCCACCGAGCGGGCGTCGCTGGGGGTCGAGCCGCCGGAGCTGCACGAGGACGAGCTGGACACGCGCCCGATCGGCAAGGCGGTCGCGGTGTCGGCCCGCGAGCAGACGATCGAGAGCGCCGGGGTCGACGCCATCGGTGGCGGGGGCGGCGCCCCGGAGGTGGGCGGCATCGACGACGGCGGCGAGGCCCGCGAGCTGCGGGCCCTCGCGGCGGCCACCGTGCCCTCCGACGGCCGGCCCCACCGCTTCCCGATCTTCTCGTTCGAGACGCCGGCCCGGGCGGAGCGGCTGCTCACCGCCGAGCTGGCGGAGGCGGTCATCCTGCGCACCGAGCACGAGGCGGGGCGCGACCTGCCGCTGCTCCCCGGCCCCGTCGACCTGCTGCGACACAGCGGCCTCGTCGGCCGCACCTGGCTGGACTTCGTCGCCCCCGGCGAGCGCTTCGAGCTCGGCTGGGGGCCCGACCTGGCGCTGAGGGTGCACCGCGAGGAGCGGACCGAGGAGCTGGAGTCGGGGCTGCTGAGCAGCTGGCGGGGCCAGCGACACAAGGTGACCGTACGGGTCAGCAACCTCGGCCCCGAGGGGCGGGCGCTGCGGGTCGCGGAGCGCATCCCCGTCTCCGAGATCGACAAGGTCAAGATCGAGCTCAAGACCACCGATCCGGCCGGCGCCCCGGACGAGGACGGCTTCCTGCGATGGACGCTGAAGCTGCCCGGCTACGGCCGGGACGAGGTGCTGCTCGAGTACGACGTCAAGCACCACCCCGACGTGGTCGGGCTCTAGGCTCCTACCGCCTCTGGCGGTCCGACTCCGCCACATCGGGGCGAAACGACTCGTTCGGGCGCGTCGTGGCGGTCCGACTCCGCCACATCGGGGCGAAACGACTCGTTCGTGCGGGCTGTGGCGGTCCGACTCCGCCACATCGGGGCGAAACGACTCGTTCGGGCGCGTCGTGG
>CAYQEG010000018.1:0-4075 GCA_964416435.1 uncultured Rickettsiales bacterium | reverse complement strand
TCGGGCGCGTCGTGGCGGTCCGACTCCGCCACATCGGGGCGAAACGACTCGTTCGTGCGGGCTGTGGCGGTCCGACAGGCCCTAGCTGGCGGCGCGGGCCCTCAGCCCCCGGTCGTTGAACCGGTAGCCGACTCGGAACACGGTCTGGATCAGGTTCTTCGGGCCGCCCAGGTCGACGATCTTCTTGCGCATCCGGGCGATGTGGCAGTCCACCGTTCGGGCGTAGACGTCGGACTCGTAGCCGCGCACGCGGTCGAGCAGCACCGAGCGGCTGAACACCTGGCCGGGCGAGCAGGCCATGAAGTGCACCAGGTCGAACTCGGTCGGCGTCAGGTCGATCTGGGTCTCCCCGATGCTGAGCTCGCGGCGCCGGGGGTCGACGACGACGTCCCCGAACACCAGCGTCCCGGTGGGGCCGATGGCCGTGGGACCGGTGGTGGCGGGCGCCTCGACCGCCGGGGGCGGCTTCGGCAGGGCGACGGGGCCGCTGGTGTCGCGGTCCAGCCGGGCGAGCAGGGAGCGGCAGCGGGCGACCACCTCGGAGACGCCGAACGGCTTGCGCACGTAGTCGTCGGCGCCGGTCGACAGGCCGAGCACCGCGTCGAGCTCCTCGGCCCGAACGGACATCAGGAGGATGCCCGGCTGGTGCTCCCCCGACGTGCGGATCGCGTGGCAGACGTCGAGCCCGTTGCGGCCGGGGATCATGACGTCGAGCAGGACGAGGTCCGGCAGGATGGCGAAGTACGCCTCCAGCGCCTCGTCGCCGTCCTCCGCGACGTGCACCTCGAACGCGTCGCGCTCCAGGTTGAACTGCAGGATCCGAGCGATGTTGGGGTCATCGTCGACGACGAGGATCTTCGCGGTGCTCATGGGAAACAAGCTAACGCCGGATCGGCGATTCCCCTGTGCGAATCATGACTTGTGCACAACCGTTGAGATTCGAGAAATCGCCGCAACACCCGGCCGCAACATCCCGACGCCGGTCAGTCCGTCGGCCGGGGGACCTCCGTGGCGCTGTACAGAGCCTCGATCTCCGGCTCCTCCAGCGCCCTGCACCAGCGCAGCTTCAGCTCCCCGAGGTGCAGCGGACCGAGCGCGACCCTCCGCAACTTCAACACCTGGAACCGGGATCGCTCGCACAGGCGGCGCACCTGCTGGTTGCGGCCCTCGGAGATCACCACCTCCAGCCACGTCGCCCGGGTGCGCAGCTCCACGAACCGCGCTCGCGCCGGTCGCGTCACGTGGCCGGTGTTGAACCGCAGCGGCTTCTCCAGCCGGGCGATCCGGCGATCCGCGGGGTCCAGCCGGTCGCGCACCTTGACCCGGTAGACCTTCTCGATCGTGGGGCCGATCTTCGGGTTGAGCAGCGCCTGGGCGAGCTTGCCGTCGTCGGTGAAGAGCAGCAGCCCCTCGGTCAGGAAGTCGAGCCGGCCGACGTGGGGCAGCTTCGGGAAGTGGGCCGGCACGTGGTCGTAGACCGTGGACCGGTCGGCGAAGTCGCGACGGGCCGTGATGCAGCCCCGGGGCTTGTTGAGGATGAAGTGCCGCACGGACTCAGCGAGACCAGATGATCAGATCGAGGTCGTAGAACAGGCCGTCGTCCGCGCCGTAGTCGGCCGCCACCTCGACCCCGATGACGTACTGCCCGACGCCCTCGGTGGGGGCGACGATCGACTGGGGCGAGCCGCCCCCCGCCGAGATGTCGATGAGGTCGCCGTCGGGCGCGTACAGCACCAGGAACAGCTCGCCGTCGGCGTCGTCCCAGGTCAGCGTGATGTCGATCTCGTCCTCCCCCGGCTGCATCGGGAAGAGGTAGTAGTCGGGCTCCGACTCGCAGGCGTTGAGCGCGCCGTACAGACCCGCGGACGGCAGCCAGGCGGCGTTGGTGATGTCGTCGTTGGGCTCGTACACGTCGGTCGAGCACTGGATGGTCAGCACCGACGTGATGTCCATGTCGTACACGTTGCCGGTCATCACGCCGGCGTCGCTCTCGAGCGTCACCTGGAGCATGTACCCGGCCGTCGCGGGGACCTGCCAGACCCAGTTCTCGTCGTCCCCGGGGTTGGTCCCGGAGACGTACTGCGTCAGCCCGGCGTTGTCCCACAGGTAGACGTCGACGTTCCCCTCGGCGCTCAGGTAGCCCAGGTCGAAGGTGAACGTCTCGGCGGCGTTGAGGTCCAGCCCGTACCAGTCGTCGTCGCCGGGGCAGATCGTCTGCTCCAGGTAGACCCCGTTGGGGAGCGCGGGCACCTCGGGAGGCACGTCGTTGGGCTCCCAGACGTCGGGCACGCAGGCGGCCGTCGCGCCGGCCAGGCTCAGGGTGTAGAGGTTCCCGGGGATGGCGCCGGGGTCGTCCTGGAGCACCACCTGCAGCAGGTAGGCGCCCGCGTCGGCGACGGTGTGGCTGATCGCCTCGTCGTCGGTGGTGCTGATGGACGACGCGATCTCGACCCCTCCGGCGTCGTACAGGAACAGGTCGACGTTGCCCTCGACCTCCGCGTGCTGCAGGTCGATCTCGAGCGTCGCGCCGGCGTCCGCTTCGATCCCGTACCAGTCCTCGTCGCCGATGCAGACCGACAGGTCGATGTAGGTGGTCGTCGTGATCGGGGTCGCCATCGCGGCGTCGTTGTTGGGCTCCAGGGCGTCGCTCGCGCAGAGCAGCGGCGCCGCGTCGACCGACATCTCGAAGTTGTAGAGCACCCAGGGCAGGGTCTCGGGGGCCGCCGGCTGGAACGCCCGGGCGGTGTAGTCGCCCGGCTCGTAGGTGTAGTGGAGGATGCGCTCGTCGGCGTCGGGTCCGGCCGACACGGCCACGACGTCGCCGCCCGGGCCGTACAGCTCGAGGTCCAGGTCGAAGCCCGGGATGGTGAACGTCTCCACCTCGATGAGGCCTCCGACCAGCATGTCGGACAGCACGAACCAGTCCTCGTCGCCCTCGCAGAGGGTCATGAACGACTCGCTCATCGACGGCAGCGGCACCTCGTAGGCCGCCGCCGAGTCGTCGTTGGGTTCGTACGCGTCGGCCCAGCAGTCGGCCGGGGTGGCGTCGTCGTCGTCCGAGGAGTCGTCGTCGTCGTCGTCCGACGAGTCGTCGTCGTCGACCGCGTCGTCGTCGTCGGCCGAGTCGTCGTCGTCCGGCCCGGAGTCGTCGTCGTCGACCGCGTCGTCGTCGTCGGCCGCGGGGGTGGTGTCGTCGTCGTCCACCGGCGGCGGCTCTTCGGACGGACAGCCCGCCAGGGGGAGGAGCAGGGCCGCGAGGAGCGGGATCGCAAGTCGGCGAACCATGGCTCGATGTTAGTCCCTGGCCGGTTAGACTCCCACCGAATCGGAGGGTGCGATGTTCCGTTCAACGATCTCCGGGTGCGCCTTGGGCGCGCTGCTGCTGCTCATGGGCTGCCCCGACACGGGGGAGGACAACGACTTCGACGGGTTCAACGAGCTGGTCGACTGCGACGACAACGACGCCAGCGTGTTCCCCGGCCACGAAGAGCTGTGCGACGGCAAGGACAACGACTGCGACGGGGAGATCGACGAGGACATCCCCGAGGACGAGGGCACCACCGCCTACCCCGACGCTGACGGCGACGGCTTCGGCGACGACGCCGCGGCCGAGACGTTCTGCGGCGACGTGCCGGACGACTACGTCGAAGTGGGCGGCGACTGCGACGACTCCGACCCGGAGATCCACCCCGACGCCGTCGAGGACTGCACCGACGGCATCGACAACGACTGCGACGGCGAGGTCGACGAGGACGTGGACGAGGACGGCGACGGCGTCAGCAACTGCGACGGCGACTGCGACGACTCCGACCCCGACATCTTCCCGGGCGCCGACGAGCTGTGCGACGGGATCGACAACAACTGCGACGGGGACATCGACGAGGGCTTCGACGACCTGGACGACGACGGCTTCGCCAGCTGCCTGGACTGTGACGACGAAGAGCCGTCGGTCTTCCCCGGCGCGGACGAGATCTGCGACTACTTCGTCTACGACTGCGTCGGCCTGTTCTACTACGACGTGGACCTGGACGAGGACGGCATGGCGAGCGACTGCGACGGCACCGCCGGCGGCGAC
>CAYQEG010000017.1:41493-65786 GCA_964416435.1 uncultured Rickettsiales bacterium | reverse complement strand
GATCGGGCCGCGGGACGGAGGAGGCGTGGTCAGAAAGCCTGGGCGGCACAGTCAGTCGGCCCGGCCGCTCCGCCGAAGACCTTGATGTCTTCTGTCATGAAGACGACCATCCGGAGCAGACCCGGCAGACGAGGACCCTTCATGGCCCCCCGACAGCGACATGGCGACGCACCGGACCTCGGCGACGCGGCGGCTGCGGTCGCCCGCCTCGCGGGCGCGCGCGCCGCGCGGCGGGTCGAGGGGATCCAGCAGCTGTGGGGCGGCTACGGCGAGGCGGCGCGCTACGCCCTGGTCGACGGCCCGGCCGACACGGTCGTCGTCAAGGAGGTGCGGCCAGGCGCCGATCGCGGCCGCTCCCACGACCGCAAGCTGCGCTCCTACGAGGTCGAGCAGGCCTGGTACGACGGCTACGCGGACCGCTGCGGGGCGGCCTGTCGGGTCGCCCGGCCCCTCGGCTGCGAGCGCGACCGGGGCGGCTGGCTGTTCGTGCTGGAGGACCTCAACGCGGCCGGCTGGCCGGTGCGCGCGCCGTTCCTGAACGACCGACGGCTCGCCCTGTGCCTGCGCTGGCTGGCCGCCTTCCACGCCACCTTCCTGGGCGAGCGCCCCCGCGGCCTGTGGAAGACCGGCACCTACTGGCACCTGAAGACGCGCCCCGACGAGCACCGGGAGATGGCCCGAGGGCCCCTGCGGGACGGGGCCGCCGCCATCGACGCCCGGCTCAACGGCGCCCGGTACCGCACGCTCGTGCACGGCGACGCCAAGCCATCGAACTTCTGCTTCGCGGGGGACGACCGCTCGGTCGCCGCGGTGGACTTTCAGTACGTCGGCGGCGGCTGCGGGATGAAGGACGTCGCCTACCTCCTGTCGGGGGAGGACCGCGCGGCGACCGGGCGGTCGCTCGACGTGTACTTCGCCGCCCTGCGCAAGCACGTCGCCCCGGACGTCGACGCCGCCGCCCTGGAGGCGGAGTGGCGGGACCTGTTCGAGTGGGCGTGGGCGGACTTCGAGCGCTTCCTCGGCGGGTGGGCGCCCCACGCCCGGGTGCACTCCCACGGCCGCGAGCTGACGCGGCGGGTGCTGGCGCAGCTCTGAGTCGATCGCCAGCCGCAGGCCGCGCGACCGGGCCGAGTCAGCGGGCGTCCATCTCCTGGAGGAGGCAGCCGAGCACCGGCTGGTAGTGCTCGAGCTGCTGGCGACTCGAGCGGGGCTGCTCCAGCGGGGCCAGGTCGCCGATGAACCAGCGCTGGTGGGTCGGCGGGGTCGCGGCGAGCAGGGCGACATGCTCCCGCTCGAGCCAGAACGTGGCGACGAGCCGGGGCACCACGCCGCGCTCCAGCGCCGCTTCCCGACTGGCGAGCGCCAGCACCGAGCCGTCGGACAGCTCCAGCTGCACGACGATCCCGCCGGCCTCGAACGCGGGCTCCCCCAGCTCGGCCCGGATCAGCTCGAGGTCGGCGCCTTGTCCCACGCCGACCGGGTACGACAGCCGGACCTTCGCGGGGCCGCCGGTCCAGGTCGCCTCGATCTCGAACCCGCCGCGCACCTCGACGTCGATGGTCGGCCCGGTGACGAGCAGCCCGGGCGGGCACCCCGGCGGGGCCGACGCAGGGCTGACCTCCGCCGGCTCCAGGTGGGGGAACGGGCCGGCGGGCCGGCCGGTCGACCGGGCCTCCCCCCCGTCGAGCGCGCCGCGGTCGAGGGCGACCTCGATCCGCGGGTCGCTCGCGCGAGCCCACGCGATGCCCAGGGAGTCCGCCGCCTGCTCGACGCCGATGCCGAAGCCGAGCCCCTCGACACCCTCCCCCACGAGCTTGAACGAGACGATCCCCTGCAGCCGCCCCTCCGCGTCGAAGATCGGACCGCCGCTGTTGCCGGCGTTGATGCTCGCGTCGGTCTGCAGCACCACCACCCCGACGACCTCCCGCCAGCCCCCGACGATCCCGCGGCTGACGCTGTGCGTGAGGAGCTCCCCCCAGGGGGAGCCGATGACGTACAGGTCGGTGCCGACGGGGGCCCGACGGACCGCGACGGGCGCGCACGGCAGCCTTCGGGCGTCGGCGCGGAGCAGCGCGAGGTCGGTCCCCGGATCCCGCCGGACCACCTGGGAGCCGAGCCGCGAGCCGTCGGCCAGCACGACCGTCGGCCGGGTCGCGTCCCCGACGACGTGCGCCGCCGTCAGCACGAAGCCGTCGGGGGAGACGATGACCCCGCTGCCCGAGCCGCGCACCGTCTCGACCTGCACCGTCGCTTGGGTGGCGAGGGCGATCGCGTCGGGCAACGGGCCCACCATCGCGTCGCACCGCCGGATCCGGGCGCCCACGCCCACCGGGGGGGCGTTCGGGTCGGCGGGGCCGCCGCCGGGGGAGACCAGCGCGGCAGCCCCCGATTCGGACGGCCGCACCACCAGCGTCAGACCGCCAGCGGGGTCGAGGGTCAACCGGTAGTGCCCGTGGGGCCAGCGGGCGAGCGCCACCCCGTCGTGCAGTTCGAGCTCGAGCGGCGCCCCGAGCTCGGCCCCGATGCGGGCCACGAGCGCCTCGAACCGCTCCTCCCCGCCCTCGGGGTCGAACCGCATCGAGGCCCACGACAGGCCGTCGGAGGTCACGCCGTACCGGACGGGGACCAGCTCCCCCCAGGTGACCCCGGTGCGCTCGAACACCGCCTGCAGGTCGACGGTCAGCTCGTCGGGGAGGTCGGCGGGCACCGGGTCGAGGGCGGTCGCGCCCAGGTTGACCTCGACCGCGCGGACCGATGAACCCCAGCGCAGTCCGCCGAAGCCGTCGGCGGCCTGGACCGGCGAAGCGGAGAGCGCCAGCAGCAGGATCAGGAGGACGCGCACGTCGGCCGACTATACCCGCGGGGCTCTCAGCCCTCGATCGTGCCGTCGGCCACCAGGTCCCGGCCGACGAGCCCCGGGTGGTCCGCGCCGATCCGGGTCGCTCGGAAGAGCCCGTTGCCCGTTCCGCCGCCCGGGCCGCCCGCCCCGGGCAGCTCGTCCCCCTGGTCGAGCACGCCGTCGGCGGTCACCGGGTTGATGTACTGCCAGACGATCTCGCCCGCCTCGGTCACCTCGAAGACCCGGCCGAACGCCCCCTCGCAGATGAGGGTGTTGCCGTTGGGCAGGCGCTGGGCCCCGGAGATGTTCTTCGAGTAGAAGTCGGCGTCGCTGTAGTCCCAGGTCGGCTCGACCGGCCCGAACGCGTCCCCGTCGAGCGTATAGGCGCCGTCGCTCATCGGCGGCGTGAGCTGGACCACGGCGGACCAGCCGCGCTGCCGGCCGTTGTCGAAGACCAGCAGGTCCCCCTCGCCGGGCAGCCCGGCGTCGATCCACCGGGCGTCGTGCTGACCCTCGAGCGCCTGGGCCCCCGGCGCGTCGTACGTCGCGGGGTTGCCCCAGCGGTACAGCAGGTCGCCCCCCCGACCCGAGGCGCCGCCGGTGTGCCCGGCCGCCTCCTCCGTCGTCGTGCTGTGGTCGATGATCCAGATCTCGTTCTGGTTGTGGGAGCTGAGGATGACCTGGTCGAGGGCCGGGTTGTAGGCGACCGAGTTGACGTGGTTCCAGTCCGCCTTGCCGCCGTTGGGCCCCGACCCGACGGCGTTCAGATCGACCAGCTCCGGGTGGTCGGCGACGACGCCGTAGTTGTCCGCGCCGAAGTCGTGGTCCTGCACCAGGTGGTCCCACAGGTGCCACGCCCAGACGATCGAGTCGTCCGCCGGGTCGACCTGGATGAGGTGGTCGGGCCACAGCTCACCGTCGCTGAGCAGCTCCGGGTCGCGGCCCGCGTCGATCGCCTCCGCCTCGGTCTTGTGCTCCCACGCGACGATCAGGACCGTGCCGTCGGGCATCGGCTCGACGTCGTGGTGCTGCATCGCCTGGGCGGTGCTGTACTCGAACTCCCACTCCACCGCGCCGTCCCACGCGAGCAGCTGGACGACGCCGCCGGCGCCGCCCCCGCTGAACACGTCGTTGCCGCCGGGCCCGAGCCGGCCGGTGCGCAGCAGCTGGCCCGTCTCCAGCAGGTAGGCGGAGTTGCCGGGCTCGTACTCCGAGTCCCAGCGGTGCACGACCTCGCCGTGCATGTCGATCAGAAAGGTCGTCAGCGACCGCTGGGGGGCGACCAACGTGTAGCCCGCCCACGCCTCCGGCGTGCACAGCTGCAGGCCGACGGTGTGGTCCGGGTGCTCCGCGTCGCAGGGGGCGGCGTCGGTCGCGTCGTCGTCGTCGGCCACGTCGTCGTCGCCCTCCTCGGACGGGGACGACGGGCAGGCCGCGAGCAGCAGCGCGACGGGCAGGAGCAGGAGGAGCCAGCGCATCAGGACCGGCCTAGATGTTCCCCAGGACGAGCCCGCCGATCGCCCCGCCGCAGCAGCAGAACAGGATGAAGGCGGCGCTGATGCCGGCCACGATCAGCATCTTCTGGTTCGCCGCGGCGTCCGCCTCGTCCCCTTCCAGGGCGGCCTCGGTGACCGGGCCGACGCTCATGGCGCCCTTGGCGAGCATCCACGGCGGCATGTTGAAGTCGACCTCCATCGGCGCGCCCGGCATGACGTCGACGTCGATGGAGTTGCGCCCGCACTCGGGCATGAAGAGGTAGCCGAAGTAGACGCTGACCTCGTGGCGCCCCGGGCTCACGTCGAAGCGGTGCCGTCCCCAGCGCCGCTTGTGCTTCTCCCCGTCGATCTCGATGACCGGCGTACAGAGCAGGAGCAGGAACGCGAGGATGAAGAAGCGCGTGTTGACCTGGATGTAGCAGTCTTCGTTCGGTTCCACGGGGACTCCGGTTGCGGGTTGGCTCGAACGATGGGTCGGAATCCTGCCCGCGGGCGGGCGCGCGACGTCTGGAGTATGCGCCCTAGACGGCCCCTCATGATTATGAGGCCCCGGGAGCGGGGAGGATGGAGGGCCGAGGTCAAGGACCGAAGAGGGAGCGGGGCTTGCCCCCCGTGACCGATGAGGGACGCAGGAATCGGGTCTCCAGACCCGCGCGGAGGGCCTCACTGAGCCAACCGGGTTTCCTGACCACGCCTCCTCGGTCCCGCGGCCCGATCTCGGCGTCGCTCCTCGGTTCCAGGGGAGCGACCCTGCGCCCTCGTCGCTCCTGGACCTCGGACCGCGGGCCCGTCGGATCCGTAGTCATATAACCCGGTTGGCACAGTCAGTATTGTGAGGGGCCGTTTAGCGGCGGTCGCCGATCAGCCGCCCCTTCAGCGCTGCCTCTGCCACGGGGCCCCAGACGCGGGAGTCGACGCTGTTGTCCCGGTTGTCTCCCAGGACGAACAGGTGGCCGGCGGGCACCGTCACCGGGCCGAAGTTGGCGTGAGGGCTGCTGGCGCGGCTGCGCAGGACGTCTCGGCGGTCCGGCCCGCAGGTCTCGCTCCGTCGCACCGCCTTGTGCTCCCGCCCCGTGGTCTCCCAGCTGAAGTCGGTGGACGCGCCGTAGGTGCAGGGCTGACCGTTGAGGGTGAGCTGGTTGGCGCGGAGCTCCAGGACATCGCCCGGGAGGCCGACCACCCGCTTGACGTAGACCGCGTCGCCGGGCCCTTCGAAGAAGACGAGCTCACCCCGCTCCACGTCGGCGAGGTCGACGCCGTGGGCGGCGAGCACGAAGTCGTCGGGGGCGAGCGCCGGGAGCATCGACGTCGACGGGATCCGGTACAGCTCGAAGAAGGCCAGCCGCAGCACGACCAGCGTCACCAGCAGCGCGAACAGGCACCCGCCCGACACGATCAGCAGCTTCTTCATCGGCCCCTCCGCCCCGAGCATACGCCCGGCCAGCTCAGAGCAAGGCGGAGACGGCGTCCAGCAGCTGCGGCATCACCCACTGGGGGAAGACCCCGAACAGCACGACCACCAGGCTCAGCGCCACGCCCAGGCGCGGACCGAGGGGCGAGGTGCGCAGCGGCGTGTCGTCGTCGGCAGGGTCGACGTAGGCCGCTTTGAGGACCACCAGGTAGTAGTAGATCGCGATCGTGTTGTTGATGCCGGCGACCAGGATGAGCCAGATGGCGCCCTCGTCCAGGGCCGCCTTGAACAGCAACCACTTGCCGGTGAAGCCCGCCGTCGGCGGCACCCCGGCGAGGCCCAGGAGGCCGACCAGCAGCACCATCGCGAGGACCGGGGAGCGGCGGTACAGGCCGTTGAGCGACGAGATCGGCAGGCGCGGGTCGTCGCGGTCGCGGCCGACCTCGGCGACCACGATGAAGCAGAGCAGCAGCAGCACCAGGTAGGCGCCAGCGTAGTAGACGGCGGCGCTGTAGCCGGCGCTGTCCCGCCCCATCAGGCCGAGCACGATGTAGCCGCCCTGGGCCACCCCGGAGTAGGCGAGCAGCCGCTTGAGGTCCTTCTGGGCGATCGCCGCGAGGTTGCCGTACGTCATCGACGCGACCGCGAGCCCGCCGAGCACCCAGAAGAGGCCGTCGTGCCCCACGCCGAGGGTCAGGAGCCGCAGCAGCGCGGCGATGGCGCCCACCTTGGAGGCGGCCGCGATGAACGACGTCGCCCCGTCGGCCGACACCTCGTAGACGTCGGGGGCCCAGAAGTGGAAGGGGAACACCGCGAGCTTGAACAGCACCCCGCCCAGCGCGAGCACGACCGCCGCGAGCGCCAGGGCGTCCGGCTGGTCCGCCACCGCGGCGGAGATCTCGGCGATGTCCGTCGTGCCGGCGAGGCCGTACAGGATGCTCATCCCGAACAGCGCCACCGCCGACGTGGTCGCCCCCTGAACGAAGTACTTGAGCGCCGCCTCGTCGTGGTCGCCGTGCCGCCGGGTCAGCGCCACGAGCAGATACAGGCAGTAGGCGCTGATCTCGAGCCCCACGTAGAAGCTCACCAGCTCCGTCGCCGACGTCAGCATCGCCATGCCGAACACCGCCAACGTCAGGAACAGGTGGAACTCCGGCCGGTCCCGCCGCGGCACGTGCCCCAGCGCCGCCCCGCGGGACAGCCACGCGCTGCCCGCCAGGCCGACCGCGAGCAGCAGCTTGATCGACTGGCTGAACACGCCGACCTCGTACGCGCCGAAGAAGAGGGTCCCCTTGCTGCCGAGCGTCGCCGCCGCCAGCCCGCCGGTGATCAGCGCGCCGAACACGGTGACCACGTCCGCCGTGCGCGCGGCGCGCACCTGCTGGCCGACCGTCGCCGGCTTGTCGACCGTCTCGCCCCCCATCCCGACGCTCACGACGAACAGCGCCAGCGCCGTGCCCAGCAGGCCCAGCTCGGGGAGGAACAGCGTCACGAGGTTCCAGTCCACGTCAGCCCCCCGCCAGCGTCGCGACGAGCGCGCGCACGCTCTCGCTCATCGGGGTCAGCATCAGCGCCGGGAGCACCCCGAACAGGAGCAGCGTCGCCGCCAGGATCAGCCGCGGCGTCACCATGAACGGCGTCATGTCGGGGAGGTCCTTCCACTCGTCCCGGCTCGGACCGAAGAAGGTCTTCTGCACGACCCGCAGCACGAACAGCGCCGACACCACGAGCCCGCAGATCGCGAGGATGCCGACGATCGGCCACGTCTGGACCGCCGCCACGAACACCAGGAACTCCGCCCAGAAGCTCGCCAGGCACGGCACCCCGATGCCCGCGAGGCCCGCGACGATGAAGAACGTCGAGGCCGTCGGCATGGTGTTGAACAGGCCGCCGAGCTCGCCGACCTCCCGCGTGTGGGTGCGGTCGTAGATGTGGCCGACGCTCGAGAAGAAGAGCGCCGTCATGATCCCGTGCGCGAACATCTGGAACACCGCGCCGCTGATCCCGGCGTGGGTCATCGTCGCGAGGCCGAGCATCACCACGCCCATGTGCGAGACGCTGCTGTAGCCGATGACGTACTTGAGGTCGGTCTGGCCCAGCGCCACGAACGCGCCGTACAGGATGTTGCACAGCGCCACGACGGCGATGATCGGGGCCCACCAGCCCATCTCGTCGGGGAGGATGATCATCCCGACCCGCAGCACCCCGTAGGCGCCCAGCTTCATCAGCACGCCGGCGTGCAGCATCGAGACCGCCGTCGGCGCCGCGACGTGGCCCACCGGCGACCAGGTGTGGAACGGGAAGATGCCCGCGAGCACCCCGAAGCCGACGTAGATGAAGCCGAACAGCACCAGCCCCAGCCCACCCCAGTCGGTGTCCGCCTCGGCCAGCGCGACCATGTCGAAGGTGTTCAGCCCGCTGTAGTGCGCCAGCCCCAGCAGCGCCGGGAACAGCAGCGCCGACCCCGCGAGCAGGAACAGCGTCAGCTTCATCGCGGCGAACTCGCGCCGGGTGCTGCCCCAGATCGCGATGAGCAGGTACATCGGCAGGACGGCGAGCTCGTAGAACAAGAAGAAGAAGAACAGGTCCTGGGCGATGAACACGCCGAAGACGCCCGTCACCAGCGCCATGGTGAAGGCGAAGTACTCCTTCACCCGCTTGTCCAGCTCCCACATCGTGAGCACGCCGGTGAAGAACACGATGCCGGTCAGCAGCACCATCGCCAGGCTGAGGCCATCGACGCCGACGATGTAGTTGATGCCCGCCTGGGGCAGCCACTCGACCCGCTCGACCATCTGCAGCTCGCCGACGGAGCTGTCGAACAGCGCCCACACCCGGAAGCAGAGCGCCAGCGCCACGCCCGACGCGATCGCGGAGACCTGCTTGACCAGCTGGGGCTTGTCGTCGGGGATGACGAGTAGCGCCGCGAGCCCCACCACGGGGCACATCAAGATGAGCGTCAGGATGTGTGCGTCGAGCCAGCCCATCATCCGACCCGCATCCAGAGGAGACCCGCGGCGAGCAGGCCCAGGGTGACGGACAGGTACAGCTGCACCCGCCCGGTCTGCATGCGCGCGGCCCAGCCACCCGCGATCTTGGTCCCCTCACCGGTGCCGTCGACCGTCCGGTCCACCGCGCCCCGGTCGATGAGCAGCGCCAGGGAGGTCAGCCCGGCGATGCCGATGTCGCTGACCTTGCGCCAGAACGCGTCCACGCCCCAGCCGGACTCGAACAGCCGATGCATCACCGGCACCTTCGCGATCGAGCCCTGCCGATCGCCGCCTCGCGCGTAGTCGACGAACGCCAGCCCCGCGCCGAGCACCAGCATCCCCATCGCCAGCCCGACCCCGAGGCTCGCCCAGTGGATCTCCGCGGGGTGCCCGGCCTCGCCCAGGTGGTGGGCCAGGTTGCCGCCGATCCAGCCGATCCCCAGCGTCGCCACCGCGAGGACCGCGACCACCGCCTGCTGGACCTTCAGGGCGCCGTCGGCGGGGTGCTCGTGGGACTCCCGCTCGGGGTCGAACAGGGCCAGGAAGACCAGCCGGAAGGCGTAGTAGGCGGTCATCGCCGACGCCAGCAGCGCGCCCCAGTACAGCGGCGCGGGCGCGTGCTCGTGCAGCTCGTGGAGCACCAGCTCCTTGCTCATGAAGCCGGCGAAGCCCGGCACCCCGGCCAGGCTGATCGCGCCGATCACCAGGCCGATCGCGGCGATCGGGGCCGAGCGGCCGACCTTCCGGCCGATGTCGTACAGGTCCCCGCTGTGGGCGGCGTGGATGAACAGCCCCGCCGACAGGAACAGCAGGCACTTGAAGCCGGCGTGGGTGACCAGGTGGAAGAAGCCGGCGAACGCGCTGCCCGCGGCCAGCCCCATCAACATGAAGGACAGCTGGGAGATGGACGAGTACGCCAGCACCCGCTTCATGTCCCGCTCGACGCACGCGACCGTGGCCGACAGCAGCGCCGTGAAGACCGCGATGATGAGCGCGACCAGCTGCGTCGCCTCCGACGCCAGGAACAGCGGCTGCAGCAGCGCGAACAGGTACACGCCGGCGGCGACCATCGTCGCGGAGTGGAGGAGCGAGCTGACCGGGGTCGGACCCTCCATCGCGTCGGGCAGCCACGTGTGCAGGGGGAACTGCGCCGACTTGCCGGCGATGCCGCAGAAGAGCAGCAGCCCGATCAGGGTCATGTCGTTGGCCAGCGTGCCGCCCTCGACCGCCTCCAGCACGGTGTCGATCCGCAGCTCCCCCAGGTCGACCATCAGCAGCGCCAGCCCGGCGAACAGCCCCAGGTCGCCGAAGCGCGTCATGATGAACGCCTTCTTGGACGCCTGGGCGGCGCTCGGTTTGTGCGACCAGAAGCCGATCAGCAGGTACGACGCCAGCCCCACGAGCTCCCACGCCACGAACGTCTGGGCCAGGTCCGCGGCCAGCACGATGCCGAGCATCGCGGCGGCGAACAGCGACAGGATCCCGAAGAACCGGGCCTGGCCCGGGTCGTCGGCCATGTAGCCGACCGAGTACAGCTGCACGAGCAGGTGGATCGTGCCGACGACGCAGGCCATCGCCGTGCTCAGCCCCGTCAGCCGGAACCCGAAGTGCACCGTGAAGTCGTCCGTGGCGGCCCACTCGACGACCGTCGTCAGCCCCTCTTCGGGCACGCCGAGGGCCAGCATCCAGGTCGCCACCGCGACCGCCGTCGCGCTCAGCAGGCTCAGCCCGACGACCGCCTTGGGCCACGCCCGGAGGCCGAGCAGCATCGCGAAGAACACCGCCAGGGGCGCTCCGATCGCGACGTCGGCCCAGGCTGCGAGGCTCATCCCGCCAGCTCCTCGAGGTCGTCGACCCGGATCGATCCACGCGCCTTGTGCACGGCGAGGATGATCGACAGCCCGACCGCCGCCTCCGCCGCGGCCACGCCGATGACGAACAGGGCGAACACCTGGCCGGTGACCGGCTCGGGCGCGCTGAACTTCGCGAAGGCGACCAGGTTGATGATCACCGCGTTGAGCATCAGCTCGACGCCGATGAGGATGGCGACCAGGTTGCGCCGCAGCAGCACGCCGATCAGCCCCACGCCGAACAGCGCGCAGGCGATGACCAGGTAGGTGCCGAGCTGCTCAGCCATCGGACGGCTCTTCCCGCGTGCGGCGGGCCACCGCGACCGACCCGATGATCGCCGCGAGCAGCAGCAGCGAGACCGCCTCGAACGGCAGCTCGAAGCGGGTCAGCAGCGCGAACCCGATGTCCCGCACCCCGAACAGCTGCTCCGTCGCCGGCGCCACCGGGAAGCTGCCCCCGACGAGCATCACCGCGAGCACCGCCGGGAAGCCGGCCCCCACGACCAGCGCGGTCACCACCCGGGCCGGCGTTCGGGACTCCTCCGCCTGCTCCCGGGGGGTCGACATCATCACCGCGAAGACCATCGCGACGGCGATGCCGCCCAGGAAGATCAGCAGCTGCATCAGCGCCACGAACTCGCTGCCGAGCACCAGGGAGATGCCCGCCAGGCCGATCAGCGACAGCCCGAAGCCGAGCAGGTTGTGGAACACCTTGCGCAGCAGCACCGCCATGGTGGCGCCGGTGAAGGTGATGACGATGAGCACGCCCAGCGCGAGGTCGAGCATCAGCCGTCCCCCTCGGCCGCCTTGGCCTTCGCAGCGGCGCGCGCCGCCGCTCGGGCGGCCTTCTGCCGGGCCGCCCGCTCGTCCAACCGGACCGCCAGCTCCTCGAGCGGCGGGTCGTCGAACGGCTCCAGCAGGTCGTGGACCCACGTCTTGCTGGGGCCCGCGTCGTCGTAGCCGGTGGAGTACTTCAGGGTGTCCGTGGGGCAGACCGCGAGGCACAGGCCGCACAGCGAGCAGGTCGAGAAGTCGACCTCGAAGTGGTTGACCCGCTTCTTCTTGCTGTTGGGCATCTTGTCGCCGGTCAGCTCGATGCAGTCCGACGGGCAGATGCGGGCGCACGCATCGCAGGCGATGCAGTCGTGGGTGTCGATGTCGTCGAAGTGCACCAGGGCGATGGCCGAGCGGTAGGCGCTCGACATCGTGGGCTTCTCCATCGGGTACTTGACCGTGACCTTGCCGACGAACAGCTTGCCGAGCGTCACCTGCAGGCCGTACAGCGAGCTGGTGAGGCCGTCCCACAGGATGCCCAGGCCGGTCCGCTTGTCCGGCGTGCGCTCGATGACGATGGGGCGGTGCTCGCTCATGCCGGCGGCCCGTCCATCAGCTTGAGCACCAGCGCGGTCACCACGAGGTTCCCCAGCGCCAGCGGGATGAGGTACTTCCAGGCGAGGTTCATCAGCTGGTCGAACCGCAGCCGCGGGTAGGTCCAGCGCGCCATCACCATCAGGAACAGCAGGAAGTAGACCTTGACCAGCAGCCACACCGGCCCCGGCAGGACCGGGCCGGCGCTGCCCCCCAGGAACAGGACCGCGCCGAGGGCGCAGACGATGAACATGTAGGTGTACTCGGCCAGGAAGTAGACCGCGAAGCCCATCGCCGGGTACTCGGTGTGGAAGCCGGCGACCAGCTCCGACTCCGCTTCGGGGATGTCGAACGGGGCGCGGTTGGTCTCGGCGGTGGCGGCGATGATGAAGATCAGCAGCGCCAGCGGCTGGAACAGCACGAACCACCGGCCGCCCTCCTGGGCCGCGGCGATCTCGCCGAGGTTGAGCGTGCCCGCCATCAACACGATCGCCATCGCCGACAGCAGCAGCGGCAGCTCGTAGGCGATGTTCTGGGAGACGGCGCGGATGGCGCCGAGCAGCGCGTACTTGTTGTTGGACGACCAGCCGCCCATCAACACCCCGCCGAGGCTCAGCCCGCCGAACGCGAAGATCAGCAGGAGCCCGGACTGGGCGTCCGTCATCGTCAGGTCCGGCGAGAATGGCAGCAGCGACAGGATCGCAAGGGCCGGCAGGAACGCGATGATCGGCCCGAAGATGAACACCGGCCGGTCGACCTTCGCCGGGATGATCATCTCCTTGCCGAGCAGCTTGATGACGTCCAGCGCGGTCTGGAAGGTGCCGAAGGGGCCGTGGTGCAGGGGGCCGTGACGCCCCTGGACCCAGCCGGCGACCTTGCGCTCGAACCACACCATGAACAACGCGTTGACCGTGATCAGCCCCGCCAGCGCGACGAAGCCGATCGCCAGCTGGGCGCCCCAGGGGCCGATCAGCCCCTCCATCCACGCGATGAGGCCGGCCATCAGCGGTCGATCTCCGGCATGACGATGTCGACGGAGCCGAGGATCGCGATGGTGTCCGCCACCATCGTGCCCTCGAGCGCCTCCGCCATCGCCGCGAGGTTGGAGAAGGACGGGCAGCGCGGCCGCAGCCGCCACGGCTCCTGCTCGGAGTCGGCGACCAGGAACCAGCCGAGCTGGCCGCGGGCGCTCTCGCTCACCGAGTAGGACTCGCCGGGCTTCGGCTTGAGCCGCGTCATCACCTTGGCCGGGCCGATGGGCCCCTCGGGGAGCTTGTCGAGGCACTGCTCGATGATGCGCAGGCTCTGCTCCATCTCGTCGAAGCGGACCAGGTAGCGGGCGAAGCAGTCGCCCTCGGTCCGCGTCGGCACGTCGAACTCGACCTCCGGGTAGAAGCCGTAGGGCTCGTCCTTGCGCACGTCGTAGGGGACGCCGGAGCCGCGGGCGTTGGGGCCGGTGATGCCGTAGTCGGTGATCAGCTCTTCGCTGAAGTAGCCGACGCCTTCGCTGCGACGCCGGAAGATGGCGTTCCCGGTGACCAGCTTGTGGTACGTCGCGAAGTTGGCCCGCTGGGTGGCGATGTAATCACGCGTCTGGGCGGCGAACGTGTCCGGGATGTCGTTGACCAGACCGCCGACGTAGCTGTAGCAGTACGTCAACCGTGACCCGGTGGCGCTGTCCAGGATGTCGAGGATGCGCTCCCGGTCCTGGAAGGCGAGCAGGAACGGCGTGAAGGCGCCCAGGTCGAGCAGGAACGTGCCGAACCACAGCAGGTGGCTGCTGACCCGGTTGAGCTCGCTGCAGAGGGTGCGGATGACGACGGCGCGCTCGGGCACGTCGATGGCGAACGCCTTCTCGATCGCCTGGCAGTAGCTGACGTTGAAGATGAACCCGGCGAGGTAGTCGAGCCGAGACGTGTTGGGCAGGTACTGCGCGTAGTTGCCGCGCTCGGCCATCTTCTCGTGGCCGCGGTGGCTGTAGCCGATGACCGGCTCGCAGCGAACCACCCGCTCGCCGTCCAGCTCCAGGAGCAGCCGCAGCACGCCGTGCATCGACGGGTGCTGGGGGCCCATGTTCAAGAAGTAGTGCCCGTCGTCGGACGCCTTCTCGAGGGCCGGCTGCAGCGCGCCGAAGCGCAGCTCGGCGTACTCCGGCGTGCGGGGGTGCTTCGTGTAGCGCTCCAGCGCCCGGCTGATGAAGCTCATTCGGCCGCCTCCGGGGCGGCCTCGGCGGCGGCGGCCTCGGCGGCGGCGGCGGCGGCCTTGGCGGCCTTCGCGGCGGCGGCGGCGGCGGCCTTTTCCCGCTTCACGCGAGCCTTGGCCCGCTTCGCCGCCCACTCCTCGTCCAGGCACTGATCGCGGCGGAGCGGGTGGAAGTCGGCGTCCTCGGGCAGGAGCAGCCGCTTGAGGTTGGGGTGGCCGGCGAAGGCGACGCCGAGCATGTCCCAGGCGTCGCGCTCGAACCAGTCGGCGCTGCCGAACACGCCGCTGATCGTCGGCAGCGTCTCGTCCGCGGGATCCACCGGCACCCGCAGCAGGTGGCGGTCGGGGGCGCCCAGCTTGTTGAACTGGTACCAGACCTCCCGGAAGTCCTCCCGGTCGACGGCGGTGACCGACTCCAGGGTGTAGCCGTCCGCCTTGTAGGCCGTGGCGACGTCGAACAGCCGGGCGCCGGGCAGCTCGCCTCGGAGCGCGAAGCCGGTCCGCGCGGCCTCCGGATCCGGGGCGACGTCCAGCGCCCCGAGCGCCGTCAGGGCCTCAACGTCCACGGTAGGACCCCGACTTCACGATCTCCTCCAGCTGGAGGATTCCCTGAATCAACGCCTCGGGGCGCGGCGGGCAGCCCGGAATGTAGACGTCGATCGGCACCAACTCGTCGCCGCCTTCGACGATCGCGTACTGCCCCGGGTACTTGAACGGGCCGCCGGAGATGGTGCAGCCGCCCATGGCGATCGCCCACTTGGGCGCCGGCATCTGGTCCCACAGCGCGAGGATCGTGGGGGCCATCTTCCGGGAGATGGTGCCGGCCAGGATCATCACGTCGGCCTGGCGCGGAGACGGCCGGAAGACCCCGGCGCCGAAGCGGTCGAGGTCGAAGCGGGCGGCGCCGGCGGCCATCATCTCGATGGCGCAGCAGGCGAGCCCGAAGGTGAGCGGCCACAGCGAGCGGGCGCGGGCCTGGTCCAGGAGGTTCTGGAGGACGCCGAGGCGGAACGCGCCGGCCCCTCCGCCGGCGCGCATGGCCGGCTGCACGATGGGGAGGGACGTCGCCCCGGCGGGAGCCGGCGGCTCGGGCGGCGCGTCGGCGACGTCCACGGCCTCGATGTACGGCTCGGTGGGCTGCTCGGTCGGGTCCTTTACGTCCACCGGAAGACTCCCTTGCGGTAGGCGTAGACGATGGCGAGCGACAGGATGCCCACGAAGATGAAGATCTCCGTGAAGTCGCGCCAGCGGCCCGCGATGCTGGCCAACTCCGCGTCGCCGTAGGCCACCGCGACGGGGAACAGGAAGACGACGTCGACGTCGAACGCCACGAAGATCAAGGCGAACAGGTAGTACGCCAGGCCGAACTTCATCCAGGCGGAGCCGACCGGGAGCATGCCCGACTCGTAGGACTCACCGCGGTACCGGCCCCTGGTCTGGGGCCCGAGGATCTTGTTGATCACCAGCGGCGCGGCGCCGAAGGCGACGCCGAGCAGCAGCAGGGCGAGGATGGTGCCGTACTGATCGAGCATGAGCGCAGTCGGTCGAAGGGGTCCACCTTCGAGCGGCGGGAGTCTATCAGAGCCGGCGGCGCCGGATGAGGCCCCCCACGAGGAGGATTGCAAAGGCCGACGAAGCCCCCATCCCAGCGTCGACCGCGCAGACCGTGGTGCGCCGCCGCCCGCCCCCTCCGCCGTCGTCGTCGTCGTCGTCATCGTCTCCGACCGCCGAGGAGTCGTCGTCATCCGTCGCGTCGTCGTCGTCGTCGTCCGTCGCGTCGTCGTCGTCCGTCGCGTCGTCGTCGTCCGTCGCGTCGTCGTCGTCACCCGGCGGGTCGATGCAGTCGGGCAGCCCGTCGAAGTCGCTGTCCTGGAACTCGTCGACCAGCCCGCCGTCGCAGTCCGAGTCGATCGCGTCGCAATCCTCGGGGGCGCCGGGCCAGATGTCCGGGTCGTCGTCCTCGCAGTCCGGCGTGCCGGCGACGCAGCCGAGGGCCGAGAAGCCGGGCTGGCCGTAGCCGTCCCCGTCGACGTCGGTGCAGTCGTCGCACACGTCCCCGACCAGGTCGCCGTCCAGGTCGCTCTGGTCGGTGTTGAAGTCGTCGGGGCAGTTGTCCTCGCCGTTGTCCCAGCCGTCCCCGTCACCGTCCACGCTGCCCATCGAGTAGACCGACAGGGTGGAGTTGTTCTGGACCCAGTCCCAGTAGAAGAGCTGGCCGTCGCCGACCGTGATGCCCGCGGTCTCCCCGTCCAGGCCCAGGTTGAAGCTGTCTTCCAGGACGCCGGTGGTCAGGTCGTAGCGGAGGATGTCCGAGCTGGTCGCGTACTCCAGGACCCACAGCGAGTTGTTGGGCTCGTCGACCGCGATGTCGCCGATGCCGCTCAGCCCGCTCAGGGTGTAGGTGTTGGTCAGCGAGTCGGGGCTCGAGAGGTCGGAGACCCGGATCTGGTTCAGGTTGCTCCAGCTGTAGCTGCTCGACGTCTGGGTCCGGTAGAGCGTGGTGCCGCGCACGTCGATCGGGTACCCGCCGTAGCCGGCCGTGTCGCTCCCGATCTGGGTCGCCGAGCCGCCGGTCCGGGGGATGCGGAACAGGTCGGGGCCCGAGCTGTTCGCGGTGTAGTCGGTGAAGTAGTAGTACGTCGAGTCGGCCGCCACCGACGTGGTGTGGTTGTAGGAGACGTACAGATCGTCGGTGAGGTTCCCCGCCTGGTCGGACATGTAGATCGTGTCGGGGCACTGCTGCATGTAGAGCAGCTGGCCGGTCACTTCGTCGAAGCCGAGGCCCTGCGGGTGGAAGTTGCAGGAGCCCTGCTCCATCTCGCTCGGGAGCGAGTAGGTCCCGGTCAGGCTCAGCTCCTGCGCCGCCGCCATGCTCGGGACGAGCAGCGCCGCGGCAGCAAGGCACAAAATCCGTTCGAATCGCATGACGCGCAGGGTAGCGGGGCCTGCGACGAAATAAACAGGGTTGTCAAATGTAGTGGTGTGCATATACTCAATCACAGTGGAGGTGAACATGAGTGAACACGCCCCTCTCATCGAGGTTCGAGATCTGGTCGTCGAGCGGCGGGGCTTCCGCCTCGAGGTACCGACCTGGACGGTCCCCGCCGGCGCCGTGGTCGGCGTGGTGGGCCCCAACGGCGCGGGCAAGACGACCCTCCTCGAGGTGCTCGCAGGCCTGCGACAGCCGCGGTCCGGCTCGGTCCGCGCGATGGGCGCCGACCCCGTGACCCAAGAGGAGCTGGTCCGGGCCCGCGTCGGCCTGATGCGGGACGAGTCGGTCCTCTTCGAGCACCGCATCGACCGCCTCCTGCGCCTGCTCAGCGGCTACTACCCGAGCTGGGACGACGCCCTCGTGCGGGAGCTCGTCCGACGGTTCGACATCGACGTCGGCAAGCGCCCCAGCAAGCTGAGCAAGGGCCAGGGCACGAGGCTGCGGCTGCTCCTCGCGATGGCGTTCCAGCCCGGGGTGCTGCTGCTGGACGAGCCCGCCACCGGCCTGGACCTCTCGGGGCGTCGAGCCCTCCTGCAGGAGGTCCTCGACGTGGTGCGCCGGGGGGACCGCTCGGTCATCGTGAGCAGTCATCGGCTGGAGGACCTGGAGCGCATCGCCGACCGGTTCCTCGTGATCCACGAGGGTCGGGTCGTGCGCGAGGGGCCGGCGGACGAGCTGGTGGGCGACGAGCGCACCCTCGAGGAGGCGCTGATCGCCTGGGGAGCGGCCTGATGGCCCGCGCACATCACCTCCGGGTCGTGCTCCGCGGCCTGCTCGGCCTCCGCGGGCTCGCGGTGCTCGGCTGCGGGGCGTTCGTCGGACTCTGGTGCTCGATGGAGTACGGCGCCGCGGTGTTGATGGCCGCGACGATGGCGTGGGCGGCGTTCCCGTTCGCGGTGATGCTGACCGAGCGCCGCGGGGTGCAGCTGGGGCTCGGCGTGCCTCACGACGAGCTGCCCCTGGCCCGTCGGGAGCGGGGCTGGATCGAGACGGGGGTCGCCGCCGGGGGGTTCGCCCTGGGCTCGGCGGTCATGATCCTGTGGGTCCAGTCGACGTCGGACGGGTTCGGCATCACCGCCGGGCAGGGGGTCCTGAACGCGCTGCTGGTGCTGGCCGCCGTCTCACCGATGGCGGTGGTCGCCCGTCGCCGCAGCTCGGTCGACGGGATGATCGTCGTCTGGACGACCTGGATCCTGGTCACCGGCGTGTTGTTCGCTGCGGTGCTGATGGGCGACCCGGCGACGGTGCCGGGGCTCGCGTTCGTGTTCGTCGCCGCCGGCTCGCTCGCGGCGTTCGGCCACCTGCTGGAGCGCCCCCTCCGCAAGACTGATCCCGGGTCCGCCCGGCTGAGCCGACCGGCGACGATGCACCCGACGCTTCGGCTGATCGTCGACGGCACGGTCGGCGGGCTGTCGTCGCTCGGGCTGGCGCTGGGGCTGGGCCTCGGGATCATCGTCGAGATCTGGTTCGAGACGGTCGTGGGTTGGCCGCTGCTCGCCGGCCTCGGCTACGGGATGCTGACCTTCCCCCTCGGGCTGCGGGTCGCGCCCGGGGCCGGCGCGTACCGCAGGATGAGCGCCGCTCCGGAGCTGCTCCCGGTCTCCGGCCGACGCCTCGCGCTGGGCGTCGTCGCCGTGCCCGCGGCGCTGTTCGCGGTCGGGATCGTCGGCACGGCCGCCAGCGGGGCGAGCCTGGGGGTCTGGGAGCCGATCTCGGGCCCGTTCGGGCTCCTCGTCGCCGGCGGCCTGGCGGTCATGCTCGCCTCTCAGGGCGCGCTCATGCGGGCCTGGGGCCGGCTGTCGCTCGGGCTCGTGGCGCCGCCATTGCTCGCCTTCTTCGCGCTGATGTGGGTCAACCGCCGGGTCGAGCGGAGCGACGCATCGCTGCTGGAGCTCTACCCGGACATCGCGCAGCAGGTGACGCTGGTCGGTTGGCTCTTCCTCGCCCTGGCGGCGGCGGTGCTCGGCGCCGCGGTGACCTCCAGGAGGCTGCGGCGATGAGCCTCCCGCTCAAGCTCAGCGAGACCTCCGGCGTGCCGTACTACCGGCAGATCGTCGACCAGGTGTCCGAGCTGATCCGCGCGGGCCAGCTCGGCGCCGGGGACGCGTTGCCGTCGGTCCGGGAGCTGAGCCGGGACTTGCTGGTGTCGCTCATCACCACCCGCCGCGCCTACCGGGATCTCAAGACCCTCGGCCTCATCGAGGTGGTCCAGGGCAAGGGCACCTTCGTGGCGGAGAACGTGGAGGCGACCTCCCGCGAGCAGGCCCGCGGGCAGGCCCGCGAGATCCTCGACGAGGCGATCACGAAGGCGCGGCGGCTCGGGCTGCGGGGCGACGAGCTCGAAGAGGCGATCGCCGAGCTCCTGGACGAGCTGCGAAGGGGGTAGGCCCGACCTCGTTCGCGCTCGGTGCGGACGGGGTGCGCGCACCCTCGATTCCGGGCCACTCTCGATCACGAACGCTGGACGTCGAGCCGGCCCAACCGTGGCACGAGGCTTGCTCCTGACGGGGGTATGCGAACCACCGGCCCCATTCTCTGCATCCTCCTCGCCTCGGTAACCCTCGGCTCTGCGCCGGCGATGGCCCAGTCGCCCCCCGACCACATCGCCTGGTTCGAGTTCAGCGGCCAGGCCCTGCTGGACGTGCTGGACTTCCAGACCGCGACGCAGTCGGGCGCCCCGATCCTGTTCCGCCAGACCGGCGGCACCCAGCTGCCGGCCCCTCACGAAGACGACGTCGACGTGCAGTGGTCGTTGAGCAGCGCCCGGTTCTCCTTCATCGCCTGGTCGGCCGACCTCGAGCCCGGCGAGACCGCCGCGGCGCTCGAGATGGAGGCGGACCTGCACGTCCGGATCCTCTCGGAGAGCCACGAGTACACCTGGGAGGGCGTGATGCGCGCGCCCCTGCAGGTGACGGTCAACGCCCCCAGCCAGGACGACGACGGCAACCCCGTGCCGGCGAGCCTCGGCGTCGCGCCGGTCCCCCTCGCCCCGGTCGAGTTCCAGATGGAGGAGACCAGCTTCCCCTACCCGTTCCTCGTGCCCGAGCTGGAGGACTTCTTCCAGTACGCGGTGGGCTACTCCGTCGGCAGCTGGTTCGACGGTGAGGGCGACCTCGTCGGCGAAGCGGACTTCGACTTCCTGTCCGGCGGGATCGTGCTCGGCCTCGCCGCCGTGCCCGCCCAGACGGTGCCGCTGCCCACGCCGCCGTCGGCCGAACTCGACCCCGACGCCCGGTGGGTGCTGTCGCTTCGAGGCCCGGGCGTGGCCTTCCTCGACCTGCCGACCCTGGCCCTGGTCTACACCTCCACCGACCCCGAGGACCTGCCGTCGTACGCCCCCGGCGTCCCCTACTGGGCGACCCCGGGCGAGGCGAGCGTGCAGTTCCAGGTGCCCGCCGAGGTGATGGAGGCCGAGCTCGAGAAGCAGGCGATCACCAACGCTGCGGCGATCCTGAACTCCGAGTCGGTGTGGCCCGCCATCTACCAGCTGGGCCAGGCCGGAGTGCCGATCTTCGCCAAGCTGGGCGCCGCCATCTACACGCCGGGCAGCACCGAGGTGATCGGCGTCGGCACCGACTGGAGCGGCTCTGCCGCCCCCGGCTTCCGCGTCAACGGGCTGGGCGTGCCGTGGACCGACGGGGTGCACATCGCCGAAGTGATCGACGACACGCACCTCATCCTGGACCAGCCGTGGCCCGGCCAGCAGGCCGACACCGAGACCGGCTCCTACTTCCGCGCCATGCACCCGCCGACGGTCGAGCTGTTCGAGGAGGAGTGGACCTCGGCCGCTTGGTTGACCCTCCTGAGCGACGAGTTCGCGTTCGGCATGAGCACCGACGTGCTGCTGTCGACGTGCGACATCGACGTCGACGTCGATCTCGACCTGTCGATCGTCGCCGCCCTCGAGGTGGACGTCGCCGCCGAGTGGATCCGCGCCGACGCGCAGGCCTACCCCTACCTGCACGCGCCCTACCCGAGCGTCGACTGCTCCGACCTCATCACCGAGGCGATCGTGAGCGGCGAGGCGCCGGACATGATCGGCGAGGTGCTCGACACGGTCGCGACCCAGCTCTACCAGGCCGAGCTCCCGCTGGAGGGGCAGGTCGAGCGCCAGGTCGCGGCGATCCTGAGCAGCTTCGCCGTCGGCGGCACCGACTTCGTGCCCCAGGAGCTGCTGATGAACCAGGCCACCGGGCTCGCGGTCGTCGGTCGGCTGGTCCCCGTGCGCTGGGCGACGCTCGGCGCGGTGTCCGGCACGTTCGACTGCGACGACCCGACGATCTGCGGCCAGAGCGAGGTGATGATGGGCTGGCCGCTCGGCGCCGGCTCGTCGGACCTCATGGCCGTCGACGTCACCTCCTACGAGCTCCCGATGTTCCCCCAGTCGACCGTCGGACCGGCCTGGGAGGACTGGCACGTCACGGTCTCGGGCGCCGGCGGGATCGACGCCGTGGCCGCCGACGGTGGCGAGTCGGTCTCCGAGCTCGCCTGGTCGGGCGACTTCGAGGTCGACGACGACTTCGGGCTGCCCGGCCCGTTCGTGCTGACCCCCGGCGACCTCTTCGCCGTCGGCGAGCGGCTCTACCTGTTCCAGTCGGTCACCCAGAACGGCCACGCCTGGGGCGACCCCCGCTACCACTTCAAGATGGTGCGCGAGCAGCAGCCGCTGGCCACCGCGACGATCTGGGAGAGCCTCGACATCGACGCCGACGCGACCGCGACGGAGACCGGCGAGTACGTCGGCACGGCCACCATCCTGGTGCCCGGCCCCTACGGCTCGGTCGACGGCGCGCTGGTCGAGACGTTCGACGCCGAGGTCTACGAGATCACCGCGTCCTACGACCTGCAGCTCGGCGCCTTCAACGGCAACGTGCACGACGTCCGCTGGTACTGGGACGGCACGGAGATGGACGGCGCCACCTTCGAGGTCGACGCCGACGGCGTCTACAGCTCCGAGACCCACGAGCTGACGATCGAGCTGGACCTCGGCTTCCCCGGCGGCGCGGAGATGACCATGACCCGCAGCGAGCCCGTCTCCCTCGCCGGCGTGGTGTGGGGCTCCGAGGTGTCGAGCGGCTCGACCGGCCCCATCGGCCCCGAGCCGGACAGCTCCGGCCTGGACCCCTGGGCGATCTACGAGATGCCGTGGGACCCGCGGGTGGGCGACCCCTCTCCGCGGTTCGATCCACGAGACCGCCGCGCGTCCACGCCCCGCGGTCGCTGATGACGAGGGCTACTCCTCGGCGCGCTTCTTGACCGCCTTGATGTAGCTCTTGAGGGACCCCTCGCTCAGGTCCTCCTCGATCCACTTCGGCACGTTCCGCCCGGTGTCGATCGAGGTCCGGTACAGGAAGCGGGTGCGCCCCGGCGCGCTGCCCGGCCAGGTCGAGAACGAACCGTCGGTCGCGTCGATCCCGTTCTCGCGGGCGGGGTCGAGCGACCAGACGAGGTAGTTGTCGGCGGCGAAGTAGTCGTGGTGGATCGAGTACTCGATCTCCACCCAGCCGACCTTGACCATGTACTCCACGCCGATGATCCGGCTGCTCCCGTTGGGCTTGTCCTCGTAGCGGACCGCCGTCTTCATCGCGCCGGACGTCTCGGGGATGGACTCGAAGTCGAGGAGGATCTTCCAGATCTCCTGGGGCGTCGCCTCGATCTCGATCAAGCCGGTGACGATGCCCGAGCCCTCGTCGTTCTCGTCGCGGTGGGTCCACAACAGCAGCTTGTCGTCGACGAGCTTCGCTTCCTCCTTCGCCGACAGCGACGGCAGCGCCGGGCGGCCCTGCGTCCACGAATGGCTGGTCGCCACGGACGGCAGGAACAGGAGGAGCACGAGAGTCAGGAGGGTAGTTCGCATGGGTCGATCCGAGGGGTGATGGCAGGAATCTAGCAGCGGGGGGCACATTGCACTCGGTCGCCTCCTGGACCGATCCGCACGAGTTCTGCGTCGACTCCTCGTCACGCATCCAGATGCGCCTCCTCGTCGCTCCTGGACCTCGCACGCCTCGGCCTCACGATGCTCGGTCGGCAAAACGCCCCCCCGCTGCTGGATCATCGACGGATGGCCTGGGCCATCCCTTCGATCGCGGCGCGAAGCTCAGCGTCGTCCAGGGACGCGAACCCGAGCCGGAAGTGGGGCTGGTAGCGGCCGGCGATGTCGTACAGCCGGCCGGGGGCGATGACCACCCCTTCGGCCCGGCACGCGGCGGCCCAGTCGTCCGCGTCCAGGTCGTCCGCAACGCGGGGCCACAGGGCGATGCCCCCGGCCGGCGCCTCCACCGTCAGCGCCCCGGCGAGGCGCTCCCGGAGCTCGCCCAGCACCGCCTCCCGGCGGGCCGCGTAGACCCGGCGCATGCGCCGGACGTGGCGCGGGATCGTGTCGTCCTCCAGGAGCTCCGCGACCGCGCGCTCGACCGCCTGGTCGCCCTGCCGGTCGACCGCGCGCCTCAGGATCGCCATCCGCTCGATGACGGGCGCGGGCGCGGCGGCCCAGCCGATGCGCAGCCCGGGGGCGACCACCTTGCTCAGGGTGCCGACGTACACGACGACGCCGGCTCGATCCGAGGCGGCCAGCGGGAGCACCGGTCGCCCCTCGTAGTGGAACTCGTTGTCGTAGTCGTCCTCGATGATCGCGAACCGGTGGGCCTGGGCGAGCGCCAGCAGCCTCAAGCGGCGGGGCGCGGGCAACACCGCCATGGTCGGGAACTGGTGATGGGGGGTGACGTACAGCGCGCGGATCGGCGCGTCCGCCAGGGCCGCCTCGAGGGCGTCCACCCGCAGCCCCTGGTCGTCCACCGGGATCGGCACCAGCTCGGCGCCCGTCTCCCGCAGGGCCTGCCAGGCCGGCGGGTAGCCCAGCGCCTCGACGGCGACCCGATCGCCGGGCCCGAGCAGCGCCCGGGCGACGAGGTGCAGCGCCATCTGGGAGCCCCGGGTGACGAGGATCTGGTCGTCGGCGGTGGGCAGCCCCCGGCGGACCCGCAGCATGTCGGCGAGGGCGGCGCGCAGGCGCGGCAGCCCTCGAACGTCTCCGTAGGAGAGCAGGCTCGAGCCGGCGCGTCGGAGGGCGCGGCGATAGGCGCGGGCGAGCTCGGCGGTGGGGGCCAGCCGCAGGTCGGGCATGCCGCTGTTGAGCAGCAGCGCCC
>CAYQEG010000017.1:35652-41483 GCA_964416435.1 uncultured Rickettsiales bacterium | reverse complement strand
GGGGGGGGGGGGGGGCGGGGGGGGTGGCCCCCGCCGCGCCGGGGGGGGGGCGGCGGCCACGGGGGGGGGGGGGGGGGGGGGGGGGGCCGGCCCCAGGTCGAACCCCGGCGCGGTCGGGGCCTCGCTCTTCGGGGCGGCGGCGCGGCGCTCCGGCAGGTCCGACGCGACGAACGTGCCGCTCCCCTCCCGGGTCTCCAGCCAGCCCTCCGACGCGAGCTCGTCGTAGGCCGCGAGCACGGTGTTGCGGTGCACGCCGAGCGCCGCGGCGAGCCGCCGGCTGCCCGGCAGCCGGGCCCCGGGGAGGAGCCGGCCGCGCTGCACGTCGGCGGTGACCGCCCGGGCGATGCGCAGGAAGGTGGGCTGCGGCGAGGGGGCGCTCAGGTCCAGCTCGAGGTGCCAGCTCATCCGCACTGGTCTAGCAGAAATCTTCATTCCGGATCTTCTTACCAGGCCGGTCTGGACCCACGCTGAGGCCATGGAACACAACGACATGCTCGACCTGCTGCGACGCGCCCGGGTGGTCCGCGTCGCGGGCTCGCTGACCGACGGCACGCCGGTGCTGCGCACGGTGCACGCCGTGGTGATCGACGGGTGGCTCGCCTGGCACGGCGGACCCAAAGGGGAGAAGAACGGGCTGATCGGCCGACCCGTGGTGGCGGGGGCGGACGAGCCGCTCGCGACGATCCCGTCGTACTTCTTCGACCCGGAGCGGGCCTGCCCGGCGACCACCTGGTTCCGCTCTGTGCAGGCCCGCGGGGTGCTCGAGGCGGCCGCCGACCCGTCGTTCAAGGCGGCGGCGCTGCAGGCCCTCATGGAGAAGCTGCAGCCCGAGGGCGGCTACGTCGAGATCACGCCCGACGCGCCGCTGTACGCGCGGATGGTGGAGGCGCTGGTCATCACGCGCGTCCGCCTGGACCGGATGGTGGGGCGGGACAAGCGCGGACAGAACAAGCCGCCGCGCAAGATCCGGGCGGCCCTGGCCGGCCTGTGGCGACGGGGCGGCCCCGGGGACGTCGTCGCCATCGAGGCGCTCCGGGCGGCGCACCCGGACCTTCGGCCGCCCGACTTCCTGCTCGGCCCGGCCGGCCTGACGTTCCACGTCCACGGGGACGAGGCCGACGCCGGCGCCTGCGCGCGGCTGCTCGTCGACGCCTACTGGAACGGCGGCCTGGGAGTGGAGCGCATGCGGCGAGCCTTCGCGGAGTCCCAGGCGTGGGTGCTCGCCCGGGAGCCGAGCGGCGAGATCGTCGCCACCGCGCGGGCCACGAGCGACGGCGGCAAGGGCGCCTGGATCTACGACGTGATGGTGGCGGGGTCCCATCGCGGGGCCGGCGTCGGGGGGGCGCTGATGCGGCTGCTGCTGGACCACCCGGCGGTGCGCGGGGTCAAGCGCGTGCACCTGAGCACCAAGGACGCGATGACCTTCTACGAGCGGCTCGGCTTCCGCCCGTCCGCCGAGGTCTGCGTCGTGCCGTGGAGGCGGCACTTCATGACGTTGGACCGGGAGCAGAACCTGGAGCGGGGCGCCGGGAGGTGACGGCGCCTCGCTCCTCGGTTCGGCGCTACGCCTCGATCGGCGCGTCGCCCTGGGGGGACTCTCCGCCGTCCCGGTTGCAGCCGCCCATCGGCTCCCCGGAGCGGATGCGCTCACGGACCTCGGCCCGCATCGTCGCCAGCTCGTCGGCCGACAGCTCACCGTCGCCGTCGACGTCCCACGTCGCCACCATCGGGTCCGGCCGGTCGCCCATCCGCGGGCCGCCGTCGCCGCCCGCGTCGGGGCCGCCGCCGTCGGCCATGCCGTCGCTCGCGCCCATGTGGTGTGCGCCGCCCTGCTCGTCCATCTCGGCGCGCCGCTCCTCGCGACGGGCCTCCATCTCGGCGTGCGCGGCGGCCAGCTCGTCCTCGTCCAGGTCGCCGCTGCCGTCGGCGTCGAACTCCTCGAGCAGCCGGGCGTGGATCGCTTCGCAGCGCACGCTGAAGTCGTCCAGCAGCGTCGCCATCTCGCTGTCGTCCAGGTCACCGCTGTCGTCGGCGTCGTAGACGAACGCCAGCCGATGCCACGCGCGGGCCCGACGCCGCTGGGCGTGGTCCGGACGCTCGTCCCGGGCCTCCCAGACCGCGTCCTCTTCGGGCTGCTCGTCGACCTGGCCGCTGCCGTCGTCGTCGTACTGGCCGACGATCCGATCGAGGATCGCCCGGGCGTCGCAGTCCCGAAACAGGGGCGGGCGATCGACGTCGACTCCGGCCTCACCGGACGGCGTGCCCAGGTCGGACGCCCCCGGCAGGAGCTCCTCCTCGGCGCCCGAGATCGCGGTCAGGGCGAGCTCCTGCTGTCCGGTGATGGTGTCGTTCGAGTCGGCGCACCCCACCACGAGGGGGGCGAGCAGCATCGGGAGGACGAGGGCGAGCTTTCGGGACATGGCAACTCCTTGTTGGTGTCTCCATGAGAGGCGCCGCCGGCCCGATCGACCACGAGACTTCCGCGTTCCTTGGTAAGAGTCTGTATGTCGGGCACCGAAGTGCCCGCCATCGACGCTCTCCGACCCTGACAGGATCCGCGTGAGAGAGCGTCCGGAGGAGGGGCGCATGTTCGGACCCGCTCGTGTCTCGCTCGCCGCGCTTACCGCGCTGCTGATCAGCTCTCTCACACCGTCCGTCGCCGCTGCCTGCGGCGGATTCTTCTGCAGCCAGGTACCGATCGACCAGACGGGCGAGAACATCGTCTTCGTCGAAGAAGGCGGTCAGATCGAGACCCACGTGCAGATCTCCTTCGCCGGGGAGGCGGAGGACTTCGCGTGGGTCGTGCCGGTGCCCGGCGTGCCGGACCTGGAGCTCGGCACCGAAGAGCTCTTCCGCAACCTGCTGTGGTCCACCTCACCGACGTTCTCGATGACCGTCGGCGACCACGACTGCAGCGACCCCTACGTCTGGTCCGACTGGGACGACCTCGACAGCGACGGCGCCGAGGACGAGGCCCCCGCCGGCGAAGGCGGCGGCGGCGGCGACGTCACCATCCTGCAGGAGGTCCAGGTCGGCTCCTACGAGGCGACGGTCGTCGGCGCGACCAACGCCCAGGCGCTCCTCGACTGGTTCAACTGCAACGGCTATCGCGTCGCCTACAGCTCGCTGCCGCGGGTCGAGCAGTACCTGTCCGAGGGCATGGACTTCCTGGCGCTCAAGCTGACCTCGGGCGCGACCACCGGCGACCTGATGCCCCTGGTCATGCGCTACGACGGCGAGCTGCCGATGATCCCGCTGGTCCTGACCGCGGTGGCGACGCAGCCCAACCTCGTCGTGCGCTCCTGGTTCCTGTCGAACACGCGGGCGGTGCCCGCCAACTACGACCACGTGCAGCTCAACGACGCCCGGCTTCAGTGGAACCAGGGCTGGTGGTACTCCGGCGGCCTGACGGACTACGAGAAGCTGGCCGCGCGGGCGATCGACGAGGCCGGCGGCCACGCCTTCGTGACCGACTTCTCGGGGGACGCGTCGTTCATGTACGGCCGGATCTACCCGGCCCAGGGCTACGACCTGGACTCCCTCCGGGGCATCCAGGACCCCGCCCAGTTCCTGCAGCAGGCGCTCGGGATCGGCCTGCCGCGCAACGGCGTCATGCAGGGGATCATCCGGCGCCACATCCCGATGCCGCCGCAGCTGGCGGACCAGGGGGTCACCGAGCAGCAGTTCTACAACGGCCTCGCCAACTACTCGGAGTGGCTCGAGGGGCGGCCGTTCGACCCGATGGCGTTCGTGGACGACATCGAAGAGCTGGTCACCGAGCCGATGCGCCGGGCCGACGAGCTGTTCGCCAACCCGTCGCGGGTGCACCTGACCCGCATGACCAGCCTGCTGTCGGGCTGGGAGATGGACGAGGACCCGGTCTTCCACTTCCTGCCGACGCAGGACATCGCCCCCGCGCCGGTGACCTACCCGTGGCTCGGGGACGTGTCCCAGGCTCGCTCGGCGCCGGTCGACTTCATCGGCGGTGACGCCGACGTGCAGTGCTGGAACGTCGCCCAGGTGGTGCGCACCCAGGCCGGCCCGAAGCCCATCATCAGCTTCCCGAACCAGGAGGGGATCGAGTTCCCCGACGCGGCCGACGTGCCCAGCTGCCTCGACCTGCCGGCGCTGCTCCTCACCGAGCGCTTCCCGCTGGACGGTGACCCGCAGATCGTGGCCGACAACCGCGCCACCCTGGCCGAGCTGGGCCCCTACTGCGTGATGGGCCAGGAGCCGGAGCTCGACACCGACGCGCCTGCGGGGGTCGCCTGGCCCCCGGATCCGGATCTCATGCCGGCCGAGGAGATCGACCCCGACGTCTGCGACCAGCTGGACGACTCCGGCGTCGACGACCTGCCCGACGTCACCGCGCCGGCCGAGGGGGACACCGGTCCCGCCTTCGGCTGCGCCGTCGGCTCGACCCGCGCCGGTCAGGGGGCCGCCGCGCTGGCGCTGCTGCTCGGCCTGCCCGCGGTCGCGATGCTCCGCCGTCGCCGGCGGCGGGTGGTCCTGCCGGTGCTCGGCCTGCTCGCGATGACGGTCCTGTTCGCCGGCTGCGCGACGCCCGAGGCGGAGGCGCCCCGCATGGCGTTCGAGAAGATCACGGCGTTCGAGGGCGTGCCGGCGGCCGAGGTAGCCCCCGCCATGACGGCGGCGATGGAGCGGCTGCAGATCGAGCGCGCGGTGCTCGCCCCGGCGGCTCGCACGCCGGCGTCGGACACCGAGGAGGGGCTGCTCCTCGCGTCGGCGCACGGGGCGCGGCTGGACGTGCTGGGTTCGACCCGGACCTTCGGTCCGAGCGCGCCCGAGGCGCTCGTCGAGGCCTCGCTGGCGGGAGCCGTCGGCGCGAAGCTGTCCCTCGGCGCTGGTCCGTCAGCGGGGCTCGAGCGCGTGGAGCTGGCGACCCTGGTCGCCGACTGCGCCGCGTCGGGCATGCCCATCGTCTTGGAGGTCGACCTCGGACACGCCCCTCGTCAGTTCGAGCTGGAGCGGCTGCTGGCCGCCCACCCGGAAGCGACGGTGGTGCTCGCCCACTGGGGCGGCCTGCTCCGCCAGGTGGACCGGCTGGACGACCTGCTGGTGCGCTTCCCCAACCTGTACGTCGACACCTCGACGGGCGGCGACGGCTCCCGCTTCTTCTCGGCCGCCGCGGCCGACCCGGCCGGGCTCGGCGGGGTGCTTCAGCGGCACCACCGACGGTTCGTGTGGGGCACCGGCGTCACCCTGGTGGACGCCGAGGGCGTCACCGAGTGGGAGCGGCGGGTCGAGCGGGAGCTCGCGATCTACGCCGACGACCTCGGCCTGACGGACGCCGCGCTGGAGCGGATCCTCGCGGGCAACGCGCGGGAGCTGTACCCGGTCCGCTAGGCCCTCGGGCCGGTCCCGTTGGGTCAGGCCAGGCGTGGCGCCTGCCAGGCCGCCGGTGAGGGACCGCCTAACCGCGGCGAGATGGCACGTCTGGCCGGGTTGTGGCGGTGAGGATCCGCCGCATCCCGGGTGAGATGGCACGTCTGGCCGGGTTGTGGCGGTTCAGCCCCGCCGCATCCTCGGTGGAATGGCACGTCTGGCCGGGTTGTGGCGGTTGGGGCCCGCCGCATCCCGGCTGAGATGGCGCGTCTGGCCGGGTTGTGGCGGTTCGGGACCGCCGCATCCTCGGTGGAATGGCACGTTTGGCCGAGCTGTGGCGGTTCAGCCCCGCCGCAACCTCGGTGGAACGGCACGTTTGGCTGAGCTGTGGCGGTTGGGGCTCCCGACCGCCAGGGCGCGCATAACGGGGACGCTCGGCCTGAGGGTCGGAGCTACGCTCGTCAGGGCGCGCATAACGGGGACGC
>CAYQEG010000017.1:0-35552 GCA_964416435.1 uncultured Rickettsiales bacterium | reverse complement strand
TCGGGCCCAGGGTCGGAGTTGCGCTCGTCAGGGCGCGCATAACGGGGACGCTCGGGCCCAGGGTCGGAGTTGCGCTCGTCAGGGCGCGCATAACGGGGACGCTCGGCCTCAGGGTCGGAGTTACGCTCGACCCTGGCGCCCAGGGTAGCCGTTCGTTCCGCGGGCGCGGTCACAACGCGGACCCTGGCGCCCAAGGTGGCCGTTCCCTACCCCCGCGCCGGCGCGCCTCCGACCACCCGGCCCGGGAAGTGGCTGATGTAGTCGAGCATCCCGGGGCCGACGTCGACCGAACGAAGGTGCTCCGGCGTCCAGGGCGGCCGAATCGGCTCGAAGCCGGGCTCGCCCGAGACGAGCGGCCAGTCCGGATGCGCGATCGCTGCGTGACCAAGCACCACCACGTCGGCGCCCGCGTCGAGGGCGCGCTGGGCGTCGGCGCGGGTCCAGATCCCCCCCGCGGCGAGCATCGGAACGGACGCCGGCACCGCGGCGCGAACCGCCGTCACCACGGGCTCGCTGCTCTCCTCGTGGGGCGGCGGTCCAGCCGCGTCACCCAGGGACAGGTGCACGAAGTCGGCTCCGTCGACCGCCATCCAGGCTGCGACCTGCACCCCGTCGGCGAGGACGAGGCCCCGGCGGGACCAGGAGTCGACGGGTGACAGTCGGACCCCGACGGCAAACCCCGGAGACACCGCCGCCCGGACCGCCCGCAGGGCCTGGCGAAGGAACAGGGCCCGGCCGGCGAGGTCCCCGCCGTAGGCGTCGGTGCGCGGGTTGTCCTCCGGCGCGAGGAACTGGGTGAACAGGTAGCCGTTGGCGCCGTGCACCTCGACGCCCGCGAAGCCGGCCGCCTCGGCCCGGCGGGCCGCGTCGGCGAAGGCGTCGACGACGCGCTCGATGTCCTCCTCCGTGGCGCCCCGGACCCCGTCTCCGTCGGCGGTGCTCAGCTTCGTCGGCGCGAGGTCCGCCTTGGCGCCCCCGTGGTGGAGCTGCACGATCGGCAGCCCGCCGGCTTTCCGGAGCGCCGACGCGAGCCGGGTCAAGCCGGGCAGGTGCTCATCGGAGGCGATGCCCAGCTGCCCGGCCCACGCGTGCCCTTCCTCGCTCACGAAGGTGGCGCAGGTGCTCATGAGTCCCCAGCCGCCCCGGGCCCGCCGCTCCAGCCAGCGCAGCTCGTCGTCGTGCAGGGTGCCGTCGAGGTTGCTCTGGGTGTTGGTCAGCGGCGCGAGGGCCATGCGGTTGCTCAGCCGCAGCCGACAGGGAAGGGAGATTGCACGATTCAACCTCGGCAATGGACGCACTCCGTCTTCGTTCCCACCAGACCCGGCAGGTGTAGCGCGGTCGTGCGCCGGTCGCTACGCCCCGAGAGGGCGGCTCATCCGGTCTGCCGTATCATGCGCCTCATGAAGCCGACTCTCATTCTCGCCTCCATCGCCCTCCTCGCGATGATGCCGCCGGGCCGCGGAGCCGCGGACGACACCTGCACCCAGGAGGGCGGCTGGGAGGGTTGCCCGGCGATCACGGTCGACCTGGAGCCGCTCCAGGCAGGGGGCAAGACGGTGACCGCCGGCACGCCGACCGCGATCCTGTTCTCGCCGCTGGAGCCCGGCGGCCCGATGCACGTCATCGTGGCCGACAAGGGGGGTGACGTGGTGGCCCACGACCTCGAGTCGGGCGCGGCTACGACGCTGCTGTCCCTCGACGGGGTGGGCTCGGCGAACCCCGAGCGGGGGCTGCTCGGGCTGGCGCTCGCCCCCGACTTCCCGGCCGACGGCATCGACCGCCGCTTCTACACCTACCACCTCACCCCGCGGACGGCGGAAGCCAACGCCGAGTGCGATCGGCTGCCCCCGTTCAACAGCCGCAACCTCCCCGAGATCTGCGCCAAGGGCGAGCAGTACGGCTGCGGCGGCTCGTTCCACGTGACGGAGTGGACGCTGCCGCCCCCCAACCACCTGGGCCCCCCCCACGAGGCGCTGAAGAAGCGGGAGGTCCTGAGCCGGGTCCAGCCGGGCGAGGGGCACAACGCCGGCCACCTGCTCTTCGGCCCCGACGGCATGCTCTACGTCTCCCTGGGCGACGGCGGCGGCCAGATGGACCCCTGCAGCCGGGGCCAGGACCACTCCAAGGTGTACAGCTCGATCCTGCGGCTCGACGTGACGGCCGACGGCGCGGTCGCCGAAGGCAATCCGTTCATCGGCAAGGACGGCTACGACCCGCTGATCTGGGCCTACGGCTTCCGCAACCCGTGGCGCATGGCGTTTACGCCCGACGGCCTCGACGGGGTCGCCGGCGGCGTGCTGCTCGTCGGGGACACCGGCCAGGCGCGCTACGAGGAGGTGGACGTGGTGCTGCCCGGGCTCAACTACGGCTGGAGCGTGCGCGACGGCACCCTCAACCACCCCGACAAGGGCGAGGCGCCGCCGTCTCCCGAGTACACCGCGCCGCTGTTCCAGTACGGCGACCCCAAGGGCAAGACCGCGGCGACGGGTGGGTTCGCGATCGTCGGCGGCGTGGTCGCATCCGGCGACGCGGCGCCCGAGCTCCGGGGCATGTACCTGTTCGGCGACAACGTCACCAAGAAGATGTGGGCGCTCGACCTGAGCGCGTCCGACCTCGCCGACGCGACCGGCTGGGACGGCGACGCGAAGGTCCACAAGCTCAAGGGCGCCTCGGTCGCCCCGACGACCTTCGGCCGGGACGCCGCGGGCGACGTCTACGTCGCCGGCGCCGGCGGCAAGATCTTCAAGATCGTCTCCGGCGGCTGAACCGCTCCCCGATCACCGCGCCCGCGTCGGTCCCCGGGACGTGATGAACGCCCACTCCTCGATCGCCCAGTGGAGGTCGAGCTCGTCGGGGTACGCGTCACACATCCAGGCCGGCAGCAGGCGGGGACGCTCGAACACCGAGCAGTCGTCCGACCGCAGCGGCTCTCGCCCCCGCGGGAGCCGGACCGCCGACGGCTCCAGGTAGAACCAGCTCTCCTCCACCCACGCCGAGGCGGGCCGACCGCGGCGCCTCCCGTCGACCACCCGCCAGCTCCCGTCGACCCACACGACGCCGTCGGGCAGGCGGTGCTGCAGCGCCAGGAGCACGACGCAGGGCCGCTCGGCGCAGAAGCGCTCCCCCCACTCGGTCTCGCCGCCGCAGCGCTCCAACAGGCTCCTCCAGAAGCGGCGCTCCCCCGGCGCCAGCGGGTACGCGTGTTCGGGAGTCCAGGGGTCGATCCCGACGAGGGCCAGCCCCAGCTCGTCGGGTGAGAGCGGGAGGTCGGGGCAGCCGCGGGGGTCGAAGCGCGGCGGAGCCGGCTCGCGGACCGGCGCCACCACCATCACGGGCCCGGCCGACGAGACCGAACCGTGGAGCTGGCTACCGTACAGCGCCCCGTTCACCCCCAGGAGCAGCAGCACCCCGGACAGGGTGAGCAACCTGCCGTGACCCAATCCTCTCCCCATACCGGTCGAGACCGGCGCGGACCTCGGGTCGGGTCAATCAGATCTGCACCGGCCACTTGTTGGCGGGCCGACTGGCGTGGAAGTCCTTCCACAGGTCGACGTAGATCTGCGTCAGCTTGTCCGGCGACATGTGCATGGGCCGGAAGGTGACGTTGGCGTCGTTGAACTCCTTCCACGGCCGACCGAGCATGCGCCCCTCGTTGCGCAGCCGCTTCCAGCCGCGGGTCCCCGGGTAGGGCGTCGAGATGGCGAACTCGGCGACCTGGACCTCGCCCTGGCTGCAGATCTCCATCACGCGGTCGTAGATGCTCTCGTCCTCGGAGTCGTTGCCGATCGAGAAGGAGGCATACACCTCCAGGCCGTGGTCCTCGATCTTGCGGATCGTCTCGATCGCCTTGCGCATCGACTCGGGGGTGGCGTCCTTCGACGTGGCGTCCTTGGACGTGTGGCCGAACCCGAACATCAGGTAGACCATGTGCACGCCCAGGGTCTGCATCGCCTCCCAGAAGGACGGCGGGGCGTGGTTGATGAACTCTGGCCCGGAGCCGATGTAGGCGACCTCGGTCTCGATGTCTTCGCACGCGCGGGCGACCTCGACGAGGTGTCGCTGGACCGAGCGGGCGGGGAGGATCGTGGTGTCCTCGGTCAGCGTGGCCCCCCGACGGCCGCCCAGCGCCTGGAACTTGTCGAAGCAGGCGCGCACGAACTCGGGCGGGAACAGCCGCAGCTTGGGCCCCATGTAGTGCGGCACGACGCAATGGTGGCAGCCCATCGGGCAGCCGCGCGACAACTGCAGCGGCAGGTCGACCGCCGGGTTGACGGCCAGGCCCGAGTCGCGGACCGCGTCCACCCAGTCCATGTACAGCTCGTACAGCGGCACCTTGGCCTTGGACAGGTCCCACGGCTTGACCGACTGGTAGGTGCGCTTCATCCCGCCGTTGGTGAAGTCGGCGAGCATCTGCGGCCAGACCTCCTCGCCCTCGCCGATGCAGACGGCGTCCACGTGCTCCAGGACGACTTCGGGCATCAGGGACGTGAAGATGCCGCCCGCGACGACGGGCACACCGGCGGCGCGGTAGCCGTCGGCGATCTCCAGGGCGCGGTCCGCCGCCGGGGTGAAGATCGGCATCGCGACGAGATCGGGGGTGGAGTCCGGATCGACCCGCTGGACCCGGTCGTCCTGAAAGTCGTAGCTCCAGCCCTCCGGGGTGTAGGCGGCGATCGACGCGACGGCCATCGAAGGAGTTCCGATGTAGGGGTGCGCCTCGACCGCCCGCAGCTCGGGGTGGTTGTCGCGTGGGCGGTCCCAGCTCGGATAGACGAACTTGACGTGCATGGTCGTTGGCCCGCCTCGCCACTCGACGTCGGTGCCGGGCGGCGAGAGCAGGATTCGACACGATCGACGGGACTTCGACGTGACAACCGACAGGATTGTCGTCTGAGGCGTCGGAATTCGCCGTCGGTACGCCGGTTTGTACGACTGCAGCCCGCGGCGGGTGCTGCAGGAGGGACCCATCGCCGTCCAGTTCGCTGTCGTCGTGCTGGCCGGGGCGCTGGTCAGCGCCGTGGATCCCTTCGATCCGGCCTTCGAGATCCACGACTGCCTCCGCGAGCGACGCGCCGACCTGGAGGCGTCGCTCGACGACGTGCGCGCGGCGCACGTCCGCCAGGTCGAGGAGCGGGGATTCGCCCGCACCTGGCGTCGGCTTGACCGGCGCCTCGAAGCGTCGTCGACAGAGGGGCGCCGGCTCGTGGAGGCGTGGCTGGACGACCGTGACGTCGCCCGCCGTCGGTACCTGTGCGAGGACGGCCTCCCCATGGCGGCGAGCCTCGAGTCCGCCGCCGGCTTCCTCGGGCAGGCCCGGACGGTGCTCGCCGCGGCCTGGGCGGTCGAGCGGGACCGGCTGGACGGCCCGGACGCGGACCGGGAAGCGGCGGCGCTCCGGTTGGAGGTCACGTTGCGGGCCCTGCTCGATCGGTTCGACGCCATGTTCGACAACCGAGAGCCCGACGTCGTCGCGGCCCGAGCCGACCTGTGGTCGGAGTTGGAGGCCTTCCGCGCCGAGCGGATCGAGCCGTGGCGGCTGGGGCGCAGCGCCGTCGGCACCCTCGTGGAGTTCGAGCGCGACCCCCACGAGCTGCTGCGCCCCGGACCGGCCGACATCCGAGACATGCCGCTGCTCGGGGACTTCGTGCTCTGGGTCGAGGCGCTGACCCCCCAGCCCCCCGACATGTCCGCCCCGGAGCCGTACGCCGACATGGACTACGAGCCCGGCGCGCGCCGCCCGCTGTTCGCCGACCAGACGCTCCGACTGGGGCACGGCGCCGAGGAGCCGTCGACGCTGTCCCAGACCAACACCCTGCCGGGCACCGACGAGGTGGCCGCCGGCAAGATCCCCGACCCGAAGGACGTGATGGAGGCGATGCGCATCCAGCTCGGGTGGCGGCGCCAGCGCCGCCAGCTCAAGCAGGAGTTCCGCCAGGAGCGTCGGCGCCTGGGCGACCTCGAAGACCTGCTCGCCCGAGGCGAGCTGTCCGACGAGGAGCTGGACCGCGTCGCCCGGGACGCCGAGCGGAGCCGCCGGACGCTGTCTCGGATCTCCGAGGACGTCACCCGGCTCATGGCGCGGGTGCAGGCGCCCCAGGCGAGCCGCCCCTGGGTGGAGGACATGCTCCGCAACGGACCGAAGCGCGAGACCATCGACGACCTGGACACCGACGATCGCTCCACCGTGACCGAGTACCGCCGGGCGGAGCGCGTGCTCGAGCAGGCGATCGAGCGGGGAGCGCAAGAGCCGGGAACCGGGCCGCGCGGCGGCGCCGACGGCGACGGCCTGGCGGACGGCGTAGATGGCCCCGGCTCGGGCGGCGCGGGGACCGCCCCGCAGGCTGCCGACGCGTCCGGCCCAGCCGTCGGCGAGCGACCGGCGGCCAGCCCCGCGCTCACCTGGGAGGGGCCGCTCCCGCCGCCCGACGCGGGCTGGAGCGCGGACGTCGTCGACGCCTTGCTCGTCGCCCACCCCGACCTCGACGAGGTGGACGCGCGGATCCTCCTGGGGCTCGTACGGTCGGCGATGGGGGGGCTGCCCCGCGGTGATGTCGAGGCCCGCATCTCGGCGGCCCTGCAGCGCGACGGGCGGCTGCAGCTGCGAGGACCCGAAGCGCGGCTGTCCGAGCTGTATCGACCCGACCTGTCCCCGTCCGAGCAGGCTCGCGTCGTCTTCGTGCTGATGTTGAGCGGCGCATCCGACTGATCAGTTGGTGAGCGAGCTGGCGCTGTGGCAGTCGATGCAGGCGACCCCGACGTCGGCCCGCTCGGTGATGCCGTGACACTCGGCGCAGTTGTCGTGCGGGTTGCCGGCCCCTTCGGCGTGCAGCACGCCGTCGTAGTTGCGGGTGTGGTCGGCGGGTACGTCCAGCGAGCCGCCGACGCCGGGGGCGCACCCGGTGATCAGGAGGGCGAGGCCGGCGAGCAGCAGGGGCATGAGGGAGAGGGGGTCGACAGACATGGGGGGGCTCCTTGGGTCGAGGCGTCAGGCCACGTCTTGACGAGTAGGCCTCTCCCAGCCGGCTGACCTGCGTCCCGGAGCGATCTCCGTACCCCGGTGAGTACACCCCTCCCCTGTACTCACACATGGACGCGACCGGTGTACTCACCGGAGTACGGATTGAGCCGAAAAGAGCGGCTAGAGTCTCTATTGGTGCATAGTCTCCAAGGCGTGGGACGTACTCACGAGCTGCCCAGGGTCTTCGACTACCTGAGCTACCGCGACTACCTCGAGGACGCCTGGGGCGCGCTCCGGGCGCGCTCGTCCCGGCACTCCTACCGTTGGTTCTCGCGCAAGGCCGGGCTCGGCTCCCCCAGCTACCTCAAGCACGTCATCGACGGCGATCGGAACCTCAGCGAGGACACCGCCTCGCGGTTCGCCCAGGCCTTCGACCTCGGACCCCAGGAGACCCGCTACTTCGTCGCCCTGGTCCGCATGAACCAGTCGGACACGACCGAGGAGCGGTCCCGCTGGTACGAGGAGCTCTCGAGCCTGCCCCCGTACCGGGCGACCCGGCGGCTGGATCGATCCCAGTACGACTACTACGCCCTGTGGTTCTGCGTGCCGATCCGAGAGCTCGTGGCCCGATCGGACTTCCGGGAGGAGCCGGCCTGGATCGCGGCCCAGCTTCGGCCGGCGATCAAGCCGTCCCAGGCGCGACGCGCCCTGGAGGTCCTGCTCGACCTGGGGCTCCTGGACCGGGACGGCGACGGACGCCTGCGCCAGACCGAGGCGCTGCTCACGACCGGCCCCGAGCTCCGGCTCCTCGCGCTGCGGCGCTTCCACCAACAGATGCTGCACCGCGCGGAGGCGGCGATGGACGCAATGGCGCTCGACGAGCGCGAGGTGGGCGGGGTGACGCTGCGGCTCACGGCTCCCCAGGTGCGTCACCTCAAGCGGCGCCTGTTCGAGATCCGCCAGGAGGTCCTGCAGCTCGACGGCGCCGACGACGGCCCCCAGGCGGTCCACCACTTCGCCCTCCAGCTCTTCCCCGTCACCCGCTGGCCCGAAGGCCAGCCCGACCCCGGAGACGACGATGCGTCTTGACCTGCCCCCCGCAGCCCTCGCCCCCCTCGCGCTGCTGCTCCTCGGGCCCGCCTGCGGCGACCCCGGCGGCGGCGGCACGGACAGCGGCAACGCGCTCACGGCCCAGCTCGCGGTCCAGGCCGAAGGCGCGAGCGTCGGCGCCCGGGACGTCAGCGGCGTCACCCAGGCGTGGATGAACCTCGCGGAGCTGGAGTTCGCCCCCTGCGTCGGCGGCGAAGACGCGGAGGTCGACTACGAGGGCGCCTACGAGATCGATCTCCTCGGGGACGGAGCGCTCCCCGAAGTGGAGCTGTCCTTCGACACCGTCTGCGAGCTCGAGTTCGAGGCGGAGCCGGGGCCCCCCGACGGGGACTCCGTGCTCAGCGGCATCACCGTCTACGTGGAGGGCACGACCCTCGGCGGCCTCGACTTCGTCGTCGCGAGCGACGCGTCGTGGGAGTTCGAGGTCGAGGAGGAGCTCCCCCTGGCCGACGCGCTCAACCGCTTCGCGTTGCTGTTCGACGTCGACCGCTGGTTCGACGGGGTCGATCCCGACGCCGGGGTGGTCGAAGGCGGCACGGTGTTCATCGACGACGCCAACAACGCGGACCTGCTCTCGCTCATCGAGGCCAACATCGCCGACTCCGCGAGGCTCATCGCCGAGGGCTGACCCCCGGCCCGACCGGCCCTCCCCAACACCCAACCCGATCCGGAGGTCACCCATGTCCTGGGTGCGACTGGCCGCGCTGTGCCTGCTGTTCGTCGCCGCCGCCGGCCCGACCCGAGCGGGTGGCCTCGCGGGGTTCGTGAGCCCCGGCGAGTTGGCCTCGGCTCACGCCGAGCTGGACACCCTCGCGGGGTGCCCGGACTGCCACCAGCCGGGTAAGGGCGTGAGCGCCGACCGATGCCTCGCCTGCCACGTCCGCATCGCGGGTCAGATCGAGGCCGGCCGGGGCTACCACGCCGAATTGGGGGAGCGCTGCGAGCGCTGCCACTCCGACCACCGGGGGCGAGATCATCCGATGGTCGAGCTGCCCGATCCGTTCAACCACCAGCAGACCGGCTTCGCCCTGCACGGCGCTCACGCCCCGTTGGCGTGCGAGCAATGCCACGTCGAGGCGCCCGACTGGACGGGCCTGGACGGCCGGTGCGACTCCTGCCACGAGGAGCCTCATGGCGCGGCCGAGAGCCTCCGCCCCCTCCTCACGCAATGCCGGCTGTGCCACGACGCGGTCGACTGGACCGCCCTGCCGGTCCCCGAGCGCGCGGCGTTCAGCCACGACGATCCCGAGGACTCCGACTACGCGCTGCACGGCGAGCACGCGGGCGTCGACTGCCGGGCCTGCCACGAGGCGACCCGCTTCGTGCCGACTCCGGCGGACGAGTGCACCGACTGCCACTTCGACGTGCACGACGGTCAGTTCGCGGGACGTCGCTGCGAGGCCTGCCACGACCAATTCACCCCCGGGTTCCGGCTGCCCGGGTTCGACCACGCCGCGACGCCGTGGCCGCTTCGCGGCGAGCACGCGGACGTCCCCTGCCTGACCTGCCACGGCGCCGGGCCCGACGCCACCTGGCGACCGGTGGAGCACGACGACTGCGACGCTTGTCACGGCGACCCCCACGTCGCACGCTTCGAGCCGGACGACTGCTCCGACTGCCACCCCGACGGCTCGTGGACGTCCATCCCGATCGACCACGACCGCACCCGGTATCCGCTCCGGGGGGCTCACGCCGAGGCCCCTTGCGGTGCGTGCCACGGCGACGGTCCCGCGCGGTGGCTCGCGCCCCTCGCCTTCGACTCCTGCCTGGACTGCCACGCCCACCAGGATCCCCACGAGGGCCTGCTCTCCCCCTGGGGCTGCCCCGGGTGCCACGCCGTGCAGGCCTGGGCGGACGTGAGCTTCGACCACGACACGACCCCCTTCCCCCTCCTCGGCGCTCACGCCGGCGCCGCCTGCGCGGCGTGCCACGACGACCCCGCGTACCGAGGCGCGAAGTCGCGTTGCGACTCCTGCCACGAGGGGGCCCGCCCCCCCGACCACTTCGCCGGCGCCTGCGACGACTGCCACGACGCGACGGCCTGGCTCCCCGCCACCCTCGGCCTCACGGGCCACGCCATCACCGGGTTCCCCCTGGAGGGTGAGCACCGGCGGCTCGCCTGCGCCGACTGCCACGCCCCGGACGAGGCGCGGGGCGCCATCGGCCCCGAGTGCGTCGACTGCCACGCAGTCGACGACCCCCACCGCAACCAGCTCGGCGATGACTGCGCCGAGTGCCACCGGCTGAACGACTGGCTGCGCACGACCTTCCGCCACGCCCTGACCGGCTGGCCGCTGCGAGGCGACCACGCCGCCGCCGCCTGCGACGACTGCCACGTCGCTACCTACGCCGGCACTCCGACGGAGTGCGGCGCCTGCCACGGAGGCTCCCGATGAGACCGATCGTTCTGCTCCCCCTGCTGCTCGCCGCGTGCCTGCGACCGGAGGCGACGTTCCCCGAGGTCCGCGACCCCGACGTCGAGGAGTTCGATCACAGCTTCTTCACGCTCGCGGGGGGACACGACGGACCCGAGTGCTTCGCCTGCCACGGCGAGGCTCCCAAGGAGGAGGCCGACCCCACCTGCTCGGTCTGCCACGGCCGGCCGCCGGGGCACTACGCCGGGGCGTGCGACGTCTGCCACGACGTCTACGGTTGGGACGGCGCGGTGGCCGACGACTTCGACCACCGACCGTTCTTCCCGACGCCCCACGAGGGCGTCTCCCAGTGCAGCTCGTGCCACCCGGCGGGGGACGGCAACTACGGCCTCTTCACCTGCACCGACTGCCACGAGCACCGGCGCTCCGAGACGGACGAGGACCACTACGAGGAGGGGGTCCCGGACTACGTCTACGAGTCGTCCGCGTGTCTCGAGTGCCACCCCGACGGGGACGACTGATGGCCCGAGCCGTGCTGTTCCTGGCGCTGCTCCTGCCCGGGCTCGCTCACGCGGACGGCGTCGACGAGATCCGCCAGCGAGTCACGCTCACGGCGGTGCTGGTCGCGCCCCACGGCCCGCGCCCGGGGCTCGACCTGCTGCTCTCGGAGCGGCTTTTTCTCACCGCGACCGTCGGCGGCCTCCGCCTCGAGGGGCGGGTCACCGGCCAGCTGGGCGTGAGGCTGTCCCCGCGTGCACGGCTCACGCGGACCCGGGTGCGTGACCTCGGGGTCCGGCTGGCCGGCCCCGGCTGGACGCTCGACCTCGGCCGCGCCGCCGTCATCGGCGGCGGCTGGCGCCTGGTCGACGGGGGCCAGGGGCTGGTTGGCGTCGGCGGGGGGCTGGAGGTCGGCGGCTGGCTCGGAGCGGTCCCCGATCCGTTCAGCACCGCGCCGGCGCCCCGGTTCGGCGGGGGCCCGACCCTGCGGCTCACGCGACGGCGACTCCGGCTCACGGTGGCCGGCGAGATCGCCGGAACCACGAACGGCCTGGAGCGGCTCGGCGTCGCGCTCGGGGCTCGATACGAAGCGACCACCTGGCTGGACCTCTCGGCTCGCGCCGACGTCCAGGGCGGCCCTCCCGGCAAGCCGGTCCGGGTGGCGGACCTGGGCCTCACGGCGACCCTCACGCCCCGACCCGGCCTCCGCGTACGCGCCGGCTGGAACAGCTTCTCGGGGCACGCCTGGTGGCAGGACCCGACCCGCGACGCGGCCTGGGCCCGCTTCGCCCGCCGGGCCGGAGGGCTCGACGCGATCGCCCCCCTCGCCGACTCGAGCGTGAGCCACCAGTTCTTCGGCTCGGGTCGGTGGACCCCGACGGTCCCGGCCCTCGGGGGTGGGCGGGGCCTCGCCGCGGTCGACGTCCGCTACCGCCACCACGCCGAGCCGGACCGCCGAGCCGCGCGCGCGACCGTGAGCGGCGGCCTGCTGGGGGTCGTCGACGGTCGGCTCGACCTGACCTTCGACCTCGGAGTGGTCTGGCCGGGCGAGGTCGCGCGCTGGGAGCAGGGCATCTCCGCCCGCTGGACCGTCGACCCCGGCGACCGACTCACGCTGGAGGCGGGGGCCCGGCTCGGCCTCGCCCCGGGCCGCGCTGGAGGTGTCTCCGCCGGGGGGACGGTCGACCTCCTCGCCGACTGGCGGCTGCCTCACGGCCTGACGCTGTCGGCCGGCTACTCGTTCACGTCCGAGGCGGGGACGTCGACTCACGGCGCCCTGCTCCGCATCACCTGGAGACATCGATGGAAGCGATCCGCTCACTGATTGCCGCGACCAGGCTTCTTGCCCGCGCCTCCTCGGCCCAGCGTCCCGATCCCGGCGTCACTCCTCGGTCGAAGGGGAGCGACCCTACTCTCTCGTCGTTCCTGGGCCTCGGGCCGCTGGACCGTCGGATTCTGCGGGCAACCAACCTGGTCGCGGCAATGACCGACACGGTTCTGACCGCCACGCTGGGTGGACTGGTCCTGGTCCTGCTCGCCGGCGCCTCCTGGCTCGGCCGGGACTACTACCGGCTGACCCGGTCCGCGCGTCCCGGTCACGAGCTGCACGACCTGCTGGCGCCGGGGGCGCCGCTCGGCGTCGCGCTGGGTCTGGCCGGCACGGGGTTGATGATCGCCATGCTGCTGTACAGCGTGCGCAAGCTCCGACCCCGGGCGCGCTGGATGGGGTCGACGCGGTTCTGGCTGCGGTTCCACGTGCTCTGCGGCGCCGGCGGCGCGGCGCTGATCGTGCTCCACGCCGGCTGGCTCTGGCCCGACGGCCTGGTCGCGGTCGCCTTCTGGTGCATGGTCGCGGTGGCGCTGTCGGGGGCCGCCGGCCGGTACCTCGTCTGGCTCGCCGGCGACCCGTCTGGGGACCGACCCTCGCGCGGCTCACGGCTGCTGCGGCTCTGGCGGCTCCTGCATCGGCCGCTCGCTGCGGCGATGTACGTCATCGTCGCCCTGCACGTGCTGAGCGCCGTCGTCCTCGGTGGCAGCCTCACGCGCCTGGCGGAGGTGGCGCGATGACGGTCGACCCCTACCTCGCCGCCGCCCTCACGATCGGTGTCGCCTGTGTCTGGCCGGCCTGGATGGCGGACCGCCGGCGTACCCAGGCCGCCCGTCGGAGCGTCGCCGCCGCCCGGGAAGCGGGCCGCCACGAACCGACCACGCTGCGACCCTGGATCGATCCCTCCCGGTGCTGCGGCTCGGCCTTGTGCGTGAGCGCCTGTCCCGAAGGAGACGTGCTCACGGTCGCGGCCGGCGTCGCGGTGGTTGCCGACGCCGCTGCATGCGTCGGCCACGGCGCCTGCGTGAGCGCGTGTCCCACGGGCGCCGTCGAGCTGGTGTTCGGCAGCCCCGGTCGGACCGTCGAGCTGCCCGACGTCGGGCCCGACTTCCAGACGAACGTCCCCGGCGTCTACGCCGCGGGTGAGCTCGGCGGCATGGGGCTGATCGCCAACGCGGTCGAACAGGGCGTCGAGGCAGCCTCACGGCTCGCCACGGACCGCCCCCTCCGGCCTCGGGGCGGGGTCGACCTGGTCGTGGTCGGCGCCGGCCCCGCGGGCATCGCGGCGGGCCTCGAGGCGATACGGCGCGGGCTCACGGTCGAGGTCTGGGACCAGGCGACCCTCGGCGGCGCCATCCGCAGCTACCCGCGGAACAAGATCGTCACCACCCGAGGGTTCCGGTTCCCCGGTCGGGCCCGCGTCCGGCGCGGCACCGTGAGCAAGGAGGAGCTCGTCGCCGAGGTCGAAGCAGCGGTGGCCGACGCTCGTCTCGTGGTTCGATCCGGAGAGCAGGTGGTGGGGGTCGAGGCCCTGGACGCCGGACTGGCCGTGAGCGCGCGCTCCGGACGGCGACGGGTCGCGGCGCGAGTGCTGCTCGCTGTCGGTCGGCGGGGGAGCCCCCGTCGGCTCGGGGTGCCCGGGGAGGACAGCTCCCGGGTCTGGTACGCGCTCCCCGAGCCCGAGCGGCTGGCGGGCCAGCGGGTCGTGGTCATCGGCGGTGGGGACGCCGGGGTGGAGGCCGCCTGCGCGCTCGCGGCCCTGGCCGGTCCCCCGCCGGTGCTCGCGGTGAGAGACGCCGCCGTCAACCAGCCCCGCGCCATCAACCGCCGACGACTCGCCTCCATGGTCGCGGAGGGCCGGGTCGAGTTGCTGCTGGAGGCGGAGGCCCGGGCCGTCACCCCCGATGGGGTCCGGTTCGACGTCCGGGGGGAAGAACATGTCGTGCCGGCCGGCGCGGTGGTGGTGCAGATCGGGGGCACTCTGCCGACGGCGCTGCTCCATGCCTGTGGGGTGACGACCCGGACGCACCGGGGCGAGCGCGGCTCGGTCGGCGCCCCCCGCCCAGCCTGACCGCGAACCGGCGCTGCCCGACGGCCACCCCTCGAGCGGTCACCCCCTGGAAGCGGCCACGCGCCTCGCGATCCGGACCGCGAGCCGCAGGTCGGCCCCGTCGGCGACCTCTCCGTGGCCCATCGCGTCCGCCTCGACGTCCCCACCGGTCGCCGCCGCCTCCACCACGTCGAGGAGCGCCGCCCCCATCGCCCCCGGCCGACCGGCCCGAAGCTCGGCCACGCCGGCCGCGACGTCGCCCCCCTCCTCGGCGTCGAGGAGCAACCGGAAGGTGCGCAGGTAGGCGTGCTGCCGCGGCCCCAGCGCGTCGGCCGAGCCGAGCAGATCGTCGTAGGCGGCCCGCGCCACCGCGAGGTGGCCCTGGGCGTGGTGGACGAGCCCCAGGTTGACCCTGGCGATGGCGACGTAGCGGCCGTCGCCCACCCTGCCGGAGACCTCCAGCCCCCGCTCCAGCACCCGCTGGGCGTCGTCCAGCCGATCCTGCACGAGCAGCGCCATGCCGCGGTCGCCGAGGGCCCGCCCGAGCAGCAGGTCGTCCCCCGAGGCGCGGGCGATGGTCTCGACCTCGTCGAGCATCTCGACCGCGTCGTCGGGCCGGCCGTCGTCCAGGACCTCGATCGCCCGGTCCCGCAGCGCCCCCGCGATGAGCCGGGGATCGCTGAGCTGTCGCGCGATCGCGAGGCTCCGCTCCCCGGCGTCGGGAAACCGGGCGCGCACGGCCGCCGGCGCCTCGTCGAGCATGCTCGACAGGTTGAGGAGCACGAGCGAGACCTTGCGCAGGTCCCCCGCCCGCTCGGCCGCCTCCAGGGCGGTGCGCAGCGCCTGCTCCGCCTCCTCCCACCGGCCCGACATGCCCAGGGTCCGGCCGAGGATGCGCGTCGCCTCGATCTCGCGGGCCTGGTGCCGCCCCGCGCGCGCCGCCTCGATGCCGCGGCGGGCCGCCGCCTCCGCGTCCTCGAGCTTGCGCTTGAGCACCAGGACCAGCCCGAGCATCGCTTCGCCCCGGGCGACGCGGGCGCGGTCCCCCGCCGCCGCGGCGGCCCCGATGGCGGGCCGGAGCACCGCCTCGGCGTCGTCCAGCCGGCCCTGGGCCCGGATCGCCTCGGCCCTCGCGAAGGCCGCGTCGAGCGCACCGATGGGCCCCACCGACGCGTCCGCCGCGGCCCGCTCGGCGGCGACGGCGACCCGCTCGGCGTCGACGGCCCGGCCAGACCGGAGCAGCAGGTGAGACCGCGCCGTCGCCAGCTCCAGCCGCAGGGCCGAAGGCAGGCCGCCCGGATCGAGCTCGTCGAGGGCGGCGAGGCTGACCATGGGGGGGGCCGAGCCGGCGAGCGCGCGGTGCCGAGCGAGGATCGCGCGCGCCCGCTCCCCCGCGTCCGTCGCCCGGGTCGCCGCGGCGGCGAGCTCGTCGGCGATCCCCCGCAGCTCGGCGGCCGCCTCGATCGCTCGCGGACCCTCCAGCTCGGCCGTCAGCCGTCCGGCGAGGTCCAGGACCCAGGCGGCGTGGCGTTCGGCCAGCCTCGGCCCCTCGTCGGCCGCGTCGAGGCGCTCGCGGCCGTAGTCGCGGACCGACCGCAGCAGCTGCAGTCGCGGCAGCTCGGACGGCGACGCGGGCAGGCGGCGGAGCAACGAGCGGTCCCGGAGCGCCTCCAGGAGGTCGAGCACCGGCGGGTCACCCGGCTCTTCGACGATCGCCTCGGCGGCCTCCAGGTCGAACGCGCCCTCGAAGATGGAGCAGCGCCGCAGCGCAGCCCGCTCGTCCTCGTCCAGCAGGTCCCACGACCAGTCGATCGCCCCCCGCAGCGTGCGCTGGCGGGGAGGCAGGTCGCGACGGCGGGAGACGAGCAGCCGGAAGCGGTCGGACAGCCGCTCGAGGATCGCCGCGACCGGGAGCAGGCCGACGCGGGCCGCGGCCAGCTCGATGGCCAGGGGGAGGCCGTCCAGCCGATCGGCCAGGGTGCGCAGCGCCGCTCGTTCGTCGTCGTCGGGGACGAAGTCCGGCCGCACCGCCCGGGCCCGGGCGACGAACAGGTCGACCGCCGCGTCGGTGCCCAGGGGAGCGAGCTCGAGAACCACCTCGCGGCCGATCCGGAGGGGCTCTCGAGACGTGCAGAGCAGGCGCAGGTGGGGGGCTCGATCCAGCCACGCTGGCAGGCACGCGGCGACGGCGTCGGCCACCTGCTCGACGTTGTCGAGGAGGAGCAGCAAGGGGCCACGGCCTCCCAGGGCGGCCCCCAGGGTGGCGTCGAGGTCGTCGTCCGGGGCGGCGCCGGCGAACGGGTCCCCGATGGCGGTGGCGACCTGCCGGCGCACGTCGACTGCGGTCCCGGCGCCGGCCAAGGGGATGACGACAGCGGGGCAGCCGAGCCGGGCCGAGACGGCCGGCAACGCCGCCGTCGCGAGGGTCGTCTTGCCGATCCCGGCGGGGCCGACGACGGTGACCAGCGACGCGGTCGCGACGGCCTCGCACAGCCGCTCCAGGTCCTCGTCCCGCCCGAACAGCCGCGGCCCGCGGGGAGGCGGCGCGCTCGGAGAGGGCCACGCGCGGTCCCCAGAGCCGGGGTGTCGATGCGCGATCCCGAGGGCCGACTGACCGACGAAGCGGTACCCCATCCCGGTCACCGTGTGGAGATGTCGGGGGTTCGACGGGTCGGCCTCGATCTTGCCCCGCAGGCGCTGGATCGAGCTGTCGACGGCGCGACTGACGGCCGTCCGCCGGTAGCCCCAGACGTCCTCCAGCAGGTCCTCCCGGGACACGTCCTGCCCCTCGCGCGCCGCCAGGTAGCGGAGCAACGCAGCCTCCTTGGTGGTGAGGCGGGTGATGGCCCCGTCGGGCGCGCGCAGGGTGCTCAGCTGGAGGTCGACGACCCCCGTCTCCAGCCCCAGGACGTCCGGTCCGGTCGACATCGGCGCTACCGTAGCAGCCATGCGCGGCCCGCTCGCACCGCTGACCACCCTCCTGGGGGCCATGGCGCTCTTCGCCCTGGTGCCGACCCCGCGGGCCGCCACGCCGCTGCCCCCGGGGCACTACGCAGGCACCGCCACCGCGACCTGGACGGTCACCTCGTCGCCGGAGTGGCTCGGAGGACTCGCGTTGAAGGCGCTCGCCAAGAGCGAGGACGTCTCGGAGTTCCCGAGCCAGGGCAGCTGCACCGGCGTGGTGGGCTTCGACGTCCCGGGGGACGGCAGCCCCGTCACCGGCGCGGCGCGGTGCGAGTTCGCGGGCGACCTGGCGAAGTACAACGACCGCGTCGCGTCCCTCGTCGCCCAGGAGGTGAGCGACGGCCTGACCGGGACCGCGACCTGTTGCGGGGCGCCGATGGAGGTGGAGTGGGCCGCCCGACGGCTCGGCGACGAGCTGCTCAAGGGGGCCGCCGCGGGCGTCACGTCGGTCACCCCCGTGGCGGTCGAGACCCCCGCCGGGCCCGTCGAGGTGAAGCTCCAGGTCAACTGGACCGTGCGGTTCACCGCGGAGCGGGTGGACTGAACGGCGGTTGGAGCGGGCCGAGCCGGCCGCCCCGAAGGACGACCGGCTCGTTGGACCGGGCTACGTGCACTCGGAGTCCCGATTGCACACCGCGTTCGCGGAGGTCACCACTCGATGGTGTACAGCTCCTGCATGAAGTAGCCGTTGGCCGACTCGTCGAACCACTCGGACTCGGCGGTGAAGCTGCTGCCACCGGCGAGGCCGTTGATGATCGAGTACCAGTCGTCTTCGCTGGGGAAGTAGCGGAAGAGGGTGTTTCCCGCGACGCCGGCGTAGGTCACGCCCAGGTCGCCCAGCTCGTTGGCGACGTCCGCGGGGCAGTTGCTGCTGAAGAAGTCGAACTCGACCGCGAAGACCGCGAAGCAGCCGGGGCAGCCCTCCGGCGGGTCGTAGCCGGCCTCCTCCAGGCTCCAGGTCGCCGTGCAGTCCCAGTAGCCGTACTCGCTCTCGACCCAGTCCTCCCAGTCGTAGTTCATCTGGTAGAGGCCGCCGGCTTCGACCACGTTGCTGCTCACGTCGTCGTCGTCGTCATCGTCGTCATCGTCGTCCGTCGCGTCGTCGTCGTCCGTCGCGTCGTCGTCGTCGGCGTCGTCGTCGTCGTCGTCGGCGTCGTCGTCGTCCTCGCCGTCGTCGTCGTCGTCGTCGTCGCCGCCGTCGTCGTCGTCGTCGTCGTCGTCGTCGTCGTCGTCATCGGCCGCGTCGTCATCGTCATCGGAGCGGGAGTAGCGGCTCGTCGGCATGCAGCCGACCAGCCCGAGGGCCGCGATCAGGGCGACGAGCTGGAGCAAGGGGCGGTTGAAGTAGGTGTGGAACATCGTGACCTCCGTGTTGGTTCCGCCGGACATCGGGCCGTCCGACGCCCAGAGGATGAGGCGGGGGGCTGCGTCACACTGTCACACGCTGCATCACGCTGTCGTAATGGGGCACGTCGCCGCTGTCGCTCCCCGGCTCTCAGCCCTTCGGAGGCTGGATCCGCTCGGCGATCCAGGCGCGAAACGCCTCGCGATCGGCCTCGGAGTCGGGCAGCCCCAGCACCTGGCGGAGGCGGTCCCCGAACACCGCGTCGCCGAAGAGCGCGGCCCCGACCAGCAGCATCGCGAAGCGAGCGTCGGGCTCGGCCGCCGGCAAGGCCGCGGCCCGGTCGAACACCTCGTCCGGAAGCCCCTGGCCCGACAGCAACAGCCACGCGCCCAGCCGGGCGTTGCCCTGGCGCCTCGCGACGTCGTCCACCAGGTCCAGGAACTCCGCCGGATCCATCGTCTCGGCCGAGCCGGCCAGCGCCGTCAGCTCGCCGAAGAGGCCGGTCCAGGCCTGCTCGACGACCGCCCGCATCAACCCGTCCCGACTCCCGAAGTGGTGGAGCACCGCCTGGCGCGAGATGCCGACGTCGTCCGCCACGTCGTCCAGCCGGAGGGTCGCGGGGCCGCTCTCCTTCAGGCGAATCTGGGCCGCTGCGACGATCGCGGCGCGGGTCTCGGCGGCGGGTCTTCGTCGTCTCACTTTGTGGTTGCGAGCCTAGCGCGGATTCGCTACTTACTTTCGCGTAAGTAAGCAATCGCCTGGGAGACAAGCCGATGCGCACCGCCACCGACTGGTTCGACAAGTACGCCGAGAGCCATCAGAACAAGACCAACAAGGCGATCCACTGGATCTGCATCCCGCTGATCCTCCTCGTCTCGGTCGGCCTCGTGCAGTCGATCCCCCATCCCTTCGGCGGCGGGGCGGCCAACCCCCTCAACTGGGCGAGCGTCACCTTCGGGCTCTGCGTCGTCTTCTTCTACGCCCGCCTGTCCTGGACCATCGGCGCCGGCATGGCGGCCGTCGGCGCCGCCTGCGTCGCGATCAACGCGTCGATCGCGGGGGCCGGCCTGCCCCTCGTGACGATCTGCGTCTCCGTGTTCGTCGGCGCCTGGGTGTTCCAGTTCGTCGGTCACAAGATCGAAGGCAAGAAGCCGTCATTCTTCGAGGACCTGCAGTTCCTGCTCGTCGGCCCCGCGTGGCTGCTGCAGTTCGTCTACCGCGCCCTCGGCGTGCCCATCGAGACGCGTCGCCCCGCGACGCAGGGCTGACTGTGCCGCCGGCGGCACAGTGCGCTCAGCGCGCCGCGACGACCACCCCCGGCGCACGCTCGAAGCTCAGGGGGGTCTGGATCTTCGGCTCGAACTCGAGCGGATCGAGCAGCTTCACATCGTCGAACCCGGCCTCCCGCCACGTCGCCTCCAGCGCCGCCTGGTTCGGCCACGAGTCCCGGGTGCCTTGACCCCGCGTGACCAGCCGGATCGCCAGCTTGAGCGCCGCCGAGCCCAGCGCCGTCCGGCTCCGCCGGTCCTTCGTGTAGGCGTCGGTGAGGAGCAACGAGTCCCGGCCATCGAGGGCCCGAGCGACCGAGGTGAGCAGCTTCAGCCGCTGCTCGGGGGTGAAGTACGTCAGCAGCCCCTCGGCGACGACGACCGGGCGCTTCGATTCCCCCAGGAGCTTCGCCAGCTCGTCGGCGAAGTCGTCGCCCAGGGCGTCGCGGGTGACCAGCTGGTGTCGATCGCCGAGCCGCCGCACGAGGTCCGGCGCGCGGTCGATGAAGCCGCGCTTGGCCGCGGTGACGTGAGGGAGGTCGATCTCGATCGCCCGGGTCCCGTGATCGGCGGCCCAGGTCACGGCGCGGCGGCTGAGGCCCGCGGCGATCTCGACCAGGACGTCGGGCTCGTGCCGGGCGACCGCGGCGTCGATCAGCCGGTGCCGATACTCGAGCACGCGCAGCAGCGTCGGCGAGCGGGTGACGAGCCGCAGCCAGCTCTCGAACAGCACCCGGAACGCCCAGAACATGGTGAACCCGCCCCACGTCGCGAAGGGCTTCGCGTTGGGCATGCCGATCCGGTGCCAGACGTAGGAGGTGACGTACGCGGTCGGCGAGATCCGCTCGTGCGAGTCGCTCATGGCGCGTCCTCCGGCTCGCTCAGCGATCCCCGCTCACCGGCCGGGCTCAGCCGCCCCGCCTCGGGCTCGTTCTCGGACAGCGACAGCTGCCCCCGGGCGCCGTCGGCCCGCTCCAGCGCCGCCGGCGTCAGCGCCACCGCCTCGGCCAGCGCGACCATGCGGTGGCAAGCCGAGACCACCTCGTCCGGGGGCGTGCGGCGCGACAGGTCCAGCCAGATCGAGCCGTCCTCGATCCGCGCCGCCGGCAGCTCGTCGAAGAACCGGAGCAGCTCCGCCCGGTGCTCCGCCGACAGCATCGCCAGCGTCTCCCGCTCCGGTCCGCCGACCCGGACCCGCGCGTCGAACTCCGAATCTCCGGTGCGCAGGTCGAAGCCCGGGAGCCGCTGCACCCCGAGCTTGACGGCGGCGGGCAGCCCCCGGGAGGAGACCCTCAGCGAGTACATCGAGCGACCGGCCGCGTCCGCCGGTCCGCCGTCGACCCCGAGGCCGACGCGCTGCAGCCGGTGGACCCGTCGAAGGACCCCCTCGACCCGGTCCTCGTGGCGGGCCTCGAACCACAGGAACACGGCCGGCCCCCCGAAGAGCACGAGGATCAGGAGAACGACCAGGATCGGCCCGAACCCCGGCATCGCCAGCACCCACGCCTTGCCCGCGTCGCCGATGAGCTCGAAGAACGCCCACATGGTGAGGCCCGCCCAGACCGGCGCGCCGAAGAACAACACCGCCGCCGCGGTGCGGATGCGAGCCAGCCGGAGCTTGCTGCCGACCGGACGGTGACCGCGCACCTCAGCCCGCCGAGCGACGGCGCAGCCAGAGCAAGCCGCCGAGCCACAGCCCCCACGCACCGAACGCCGCCGCCAGGGACAGCCGGAGCCCCGGGGGCACGAAGCGGTACCGGATCACGTGCTCGCCGGCGGGGACCATCACCGCCGTGTGCACCACGTCGACGGGGAACGGCTGCAGCGCCCCGGTCGTCTCGCTGGTGAACCGCCACCCGTCGTGGAACCGCTCCCGCAGGCTCACCACCGACTCCTGCGACGCGCTGACTTCGATGACGCCGGGCGCGTCGCACCGGACCGTCGCCCCCGCCGCCGCTTCGGGCCGCTCCAGCTCCTGGTCCTCGACCACCGCCGGCTCGTCCGCCAGGGGCGGCGCCCCGATGACGCGGGCGATCTGCGACGGCCGGTCGCCGACGTACTGCAGCGCCCGAGGCCCGCGACACCGCGGGCTGAGCTGCTCCACTTCGTACCGGTTGCCCAACGGATCCACCGCGACGGGCACGCCGTGCAGCGCCAACGTGCCGCGGCCGGGCTGCCCCTCCTCGAACAGCCGCTCGAGCACCGACGGGTCCTGCGCCTCGCCGATCTCCTGGCGCAGCGGGGCCAGCGCTTGCAGCGCCCGGGCCGGCGGCAGCTTGCTGCGGCCCCCCAGCCCGCGCGCTCCCGTGGCCATGGCCAGGTGGGCCGGCCAGCGGCGGTGCAGCATGTCGTCCTGGGTCGCCTTCGCGTCCTCGGCCCAGAAGTCGAGCGGCCGGGGCCCGTCCGCGGCGGGTCGACCCTCGGCCGACGCGTCCTCGTCGTCGGGGCTGGCGTAGACGAACTCCTCCACCCGGCTGATCTCGTGCAGGTCGGCGAACCCGTCGGCGAGGCCCTCGACCCCCGGCACGTCGACCCGCCCGCGGAGGGTGATCGCCTGGGACGGCACCGCCGTCTGCATGCGGGCCGAGACGGCGGCCAGGTCGAGCACGCCGACCACGAACACGATCGCGATCCGGCGCTGCCCCCGCGTCAGGGCGACGGCCGCCGCGGTCAGCCCGACCGCCACCGCTCCCTGGAGGAGCGCCAGCCGCATCAGGCCCTCCGGCTCGTCCCCGGGGTAGGGGTCGGTCGTCGTCAGCCAGGCCCCCGCGGCGAGCAGGACCGCCACCACCGGCAGCCCCACGCGCAGCGCCCGGCGCGTCACGTCGGCTCGCTCCAGCTGCAGCAGCCGGTCCAGGGCCAGGGCCGCCGGCCCCGCCACCAAGACCGTGCCGATCGTCGCGAGCGGCGCGTTGACCGGGTGGCTCAGCATCAGCAGCGGCGCGAAGATCACCCGGCCGACCGGCCAGTTCGCCGCGATCGCCGCCCCCCAGACCAGCCCGCCGAGCAGCAGCAGCCTCCCCGCGGGCCGCGCCGCCCCGCGTCCCCCGGGAGCCAGGGAGCCGGTCGGACCGACCAGCAACAGCGACAAGAACAGCACGACGCCCCAGCCGTAGTGACCGACGTTGACCCACGGCTCCGGGGCCAGCCAGCCGACGGCGTTCCAGGGCGTCGGCCCGTCCTGCACTGGCCAGTGGATCAAGCCGGACAGCGGCGAGCCCCCACCCCCGCTGTGGGTGTTGCCGTACTCGGCGAGGGCCGGCAGCACCGCCGGCGCACCCCCCGCGACGCCGAGGGCCAGCGCGACCAGGAACCAGCCCCGCGGGACCCCACCGATCAACCACCACAACCCCAGGACGCCGCACGCCGCGACGCCGACGCGCAGGTGCGCCCCGAGCAGCAGGAGCGCCAGCGCCGCCCCGGCGACGGTCGCCCAGCGACCCCGCGCGAGGCGGTCCTCGCTGCCCCGGACCCGCTCCATGGCCCCCAGGACGACGGGCAGCCACAGCGTCCACGCCGACTCCCGCCCGTCGATGCCGGCGGCGGTCCCGACCACCCCCAGCCCCAGCGCCGCCCCCGCGAGCGTCGCGGCGACCGGCGAGGCCCCGAGCGTGCGGGCGTACCACCGCACCGTCAGCACGCTGCCGACGATGTGCAGGAAGCGCGACGCCGGCCACGCGAGCCACGGCGGCACCGCGAACAGCGCCCACGTCGGCGGGTAGAACGGCGACGCGGTGTCGTTGTAGATGCTGACGCCGCCGAGCTTGCCCGGCACGAAGAACGGAGAGACGCGCTCCGTGAAGGCGTGGTGCAGCCACTCCCAGCCGGCGATGTCGTAGTGCAGGACGTCGTCGGGCACGTCGATGCCGGTCATCAGCAGCAGCGGCAGGGCTGCCAGCGCCGTGGCGGTCAAGGCCACGGCGAGCGCCCACCGGGCCATCGGTCCCTGCGACATCCGGCGCATGGTAGCCCGCAGGCCCCGCCCCTCGCGTGCCCCCGCCGCCGCAGTTGTGCTCAACTCCGACCGTGGCCGCCCGGTTCACCCGCCGCTGGCGTCGCGCGCTGCTCGACGCCGCGATCCCCGCTCCGCCCGGCACGGCGCTGCCGCCGATGAGCGCGCTGGACCTGGATCCGTTCTGGCGACGCTTCGACGCCACCGCCCCGACGCACCTCAAGCTCGGCCTCGCCGCCGCCACCTGGATCCTGGGGCTGCTGCTCCCGCTGTGCCTCCACCTGCGCCCCTTCGTCGCCCTGCCGGAGGACCGTCGCGGGGCTCTGCTCGCCCGGGCCGCGCGGGGCCGGCTCACCGGCGCCCTCGTGGAGGTGATCAAGGTGGTCGCCTGCCTCGCCTTCTTCCACGACCCGGCGGTGCAGCGGACCGTGCGTGGCCCGGGGGCGTCGTGAAGCGGTTCGACGGCCGGGGCGTCGAGCGGTCCCACCACCTGAAGGCGGACATCGCGATCGTCGGCAGCGGACCGGCCGGGGCGGCGGTCGCGCGGGAGTTGGCGGCGACCGGGGCGGACGTCCTCGTGCTCGAGGCGGGCCCCTGGGTCGAGCCGCTGGACTACGAGCTGAGCGCGTTCGGGGCGATGTCGGCCACCTACCGGAGCTCGGGCGCGTCGGTGGTGGTCGGAGCGGCGCCGATGCCGTACCTGCAGGGGCGCATGGTCGGCGGCAGCTCGCCGATCAACGGGGCGATCTGCTGGCGCACCCCCCGAAACGTCTACGACGAGTGGACCGCGGCCGACCCCGCCCTCGCCGACGCCCTCCCCTGGGACGAGATCGAGGCCGCGACCGACGCGATGGAGGAGCGGCTGGGCGTCGCCCCCACCGACCCCGCGGTCGCCGGCCCGAAGAACCGGCTGATGGCGCAGGGGGCCGACGCCCTGGGCCTGGAGCACCGCCCCATCCGGCGCAACGTGCGCGGCTGCGTCGGTCTCGGCCGGTGCATGCAGGGCTGCCCCAAGGGCTACAAGCAGTCGGTCGACGCCACGCTCCTGGAGGACGCTCGAGGCGACGGCGCCACCGTCGCGAGCTCGGTGGAGGTGCGACGGGTGGTCGCCCGCCGCGGGCGGGTCGTCGGCGTCGAAGGCCGCGCCGCCGGAGGCGGCAGCGTGCAGGTCCGCGCCGACACCGTCGTGCTCGCCGCGAGCGCGGTGCAGACCCCGGGGCTGCTGCTCGCCAGCGGGCTCGGCCATGGCCCCGTGGGTCGGCACTTCCAGTGTCACCCCGGGGTGTCGATGGCCGGCCGGTTCGCCGATCCGATCCGGATGTGGGAGGGCGCGACCCAGGGGCACGAGGTGATCGGCCTGCGCCGCGAGGGCCTCAAGTTCGAGGCGCTGGGCTTCGGCCCGGCGGTGCTCGCGGCCCGGATGCACGGGGTGGGCGACGCCCTGGCGGCCGGCATCTCCGACCTGGACCACTGGCTGGACTGGGGGGTCGCGATCCGCGCGGAGGCGGAGGGCCGGGTCCGCCGGGTGCTCGGCCGCACGGTGGTGAGCTTCAGCCCGACGGCCGGCGACGTCGCCCTCTTCCGCCGCGGCCTGCGGGTGCTCGGCGACATGATGCTCGCCGCCGGGGCCGAGCGGCTCTCCCCGGGCGTGCGGAGGTTCGACGAGACGGTCACCGATCCGTCCGCCCTGGTCCGTCTGCAGGAGCAGGGGCCCCGCCGGGCGGCCGCCTTCCCCGCCGCGATCACCCACATGTTCGGGACCTGCCGGATGGGGAGCGACCCGTCCCGGAGCGTCGTGCGGCCGGACTTCCGCCACCACGCGGTGGACGGGCTGTACGTCGCCGACTCCTCGGTGTTCCCCTCCAACCTCGGGGTCAACCCGCAGATCCCGATCATGGCGATCGCTACCCTGTGCGCCCGCCGCATCGCCCACGCCCGGACCGCCGACGCATGACGACCCTGAACGACCTGCTCGCCATGAACCGCCACCAGCTGCACCAGGTGATGGTCGACGGGCAGCCCCTGGACCACGAGCGGCTCGCCGGCACGGTCTGGATGGGCGTCGATCTGAGCCTGCCGGGCTGGATGGGGAAGATCCTCTGGAAGACGTTCCGCAAGACGTTCCACCGGGACCCCGACACCGGCGTCCTGCGCGGCTGGAACGTGCGCCTGCAGCAGACCGGCTGGACCGACCCGGGCGTGCCGATGCTCGACCGCAAGGGCGACGCTCTGACCTTCGGCCACTATCACGTGCTCCCGGCCGCCGGCCGGCGCTTCGGCAAGGGCTGGAGCGGCGGCGACTACCTGGACTACGGGGTCGCCGGCAACACGCTGCTGGACGTCGCCCGGTTCACCTACGCGCCGCTGGTCACCGTGCCGGGCGGCAACGGGGACCTGCTCCTGGGGTGGGAGGTCTTCAAGCTCGGGCCGCTACGCCTGCCGCTGCCGCTGTACTGGGCCCTGCAGTACGAAGGCACGCTCGACGCCGCCCTGCCGCCGCCTCGGGGGTGATAGACGAGAATTCTCAAAATTCTTGGAGGCGATCCGGCGTCCGATAGGCGACCCTGTAGCCGGACAGAACAGGAGAGCGATGATGGTCGGGTTCCAAGAAGGAGCCGCCGACGTCGAGGGCGGGGGAGCTCGACTGGACGCGCTGCGGGACGCCGTGGCGCTGCGGTTGGTCTGGATCTGCGTGGTGGGCTCGGTCCCGCTCATGTGGATCTTCCACAAAGACGGCGTCGAGCCGGTCACCACCGCGGTGGGCATGACCCTGCTGCTCGGGTTGGCGCTCTGCGGCCTCCTGGTCCGGTCCGGGCACGGACTGGCGGGCCGGCGCGGCCTGCTCGGGGCGCTGCTGGTCGGGCTGGTCGCGCGGTCGACGATCCTCGGCGGCGTCAACACCGTCGACTTCACGATCGTCGTCTTCGTGCCGCTGCTCGCCTCGATCATGCTCTCCGCCCGGGCCGGCTGGTTCCTGGCCGGGATGGCGATCGCCAGCGGGCTCGCGCTGGTCGGAGCGGAGCACCTCGGGGTGCTGCCGCCGCCGCGCCGGGCGACGCCGCCCCTCGGCGCGCTGGGCATCCAGTCGGTCCTGTTCGCCCTCGGGGCGATCGTAGGCGGGGGGATCTCTCGCGGGATCCAGCTCTCGCTGGAGTCGAGCGAAGAGTCGGAGCAGGCCCTGCGTCGCACCGAGGAGCGGTACGCGATGGCCGCCGCGGGGGCCAACTACGGGGCCTGGGAGTGGGACATGGCGGCGGATCGCGTCTGGCTGGCGCCGGGGGTGCAGGAGATCCTGGGGGAGCCGTCGGAGGCGCGGGTCGGCGCTCCCAGCGACTGGTTCCATCGCACCCACCCGGACGATCGGGAGCGCGCCTGGGACGCCGCCGCACGCCACATCGGCGGACACGGCGAGTCGTTCGTGGCCGAGCTCCGGGTCCGTCACGCGGGCGGCGAGTTCCTCTGGCTGGAGAGCCGCGGGCAGGCCGTCCGGGACGAGGAGGGCAAGGCGATCCGCCTCGTCGGCTCGGTCACGGACATCGGCGCGGTCCGGGAGATGAGGGAGGCCCTGGAGCATCGAGCCCTGCACGACGCGCTCACCGGCCTGCCGAACCGCTTCCTCTTCCAGGATCGGCTGGACCAGGCGCTGCGCCGCGGTCGGCGGGCGGGCCCCGGGGCCTGGGCCGTCCTGTGCTTCACCCTCGACGGCTTCAAGGCGATCAACGAGAGCTTCGGTCACTCCTCCGGCGACCGCCTGCTCGTCGAGATCGCCACGCGCCTGCGAGCGCGGCTACGGGACGCCGACAGCGCGGCCCGCCTGGGCGGCGACGAGTTCGTGGTGCTGTTCGAAGGCGTGGGCGGGGCCGACGGCGCGACCCGGGCCTCGGAGCGGCTGCTCCGGATCTTCGAACGGCCGTTCCGAGTCGGGGGCGCCGAGGTGCTGGCGCGGGCCAGCGGGGGGCTGCTGATCGGGACCGGCGACTACCGGGAGCCCGAGGGGGCGCTGCGGGACGTCGAGTTCGCCATGCGAGCCGCCAAGGCCCAGGCGGACGTCCGGCTCGCGGTCTTCGAGCCGGAGATGCGACGGGAGACCCGCCGCCTGCTCGAGCTCGACGCGGAGCTCGTGCGAGCGCTGGAGGAGCGGGAGTTCGTGCCCTGGTTCCAGCCGATCGTGGACCTGTCGAGCCGCTACGTGACGGGGTGGGAGTCGCTGGTCCGCTGGGAGCACGACGACGGCACGTACGACCTCCCCGGCGCCTTCCTCCCCCGCGCCGAGGAGATCGGGCTGCTGCCGGACATCGACCGCATGCTCGTCCGCGAGGCGTGCCGGCGGGTCGCCGACTGGTCGGTCATCGGCCCGCCGCAGACCCTCAGCGTCAACCTGTCGCCGCGGCAGTTCACGCGCGAGGACATGGCCGACTGGCTGGAGGGCGTGCTGACCTGGAGCGGCCTGCCCGCCGAGCGCCTGCAGCTCGAGATCACGGAGCGGCTGCTGCTCGACGACCGGGCCGGCGTGCGCAACACGATGAGCCGGCTGCGCGCCCTCGGGGTGAAGCTGGCCCTCGACGACTTCGGCACCGGCTACAGCTCGCTCGGCTACCTGCAGTCGTTCCCGCTCGACGTCCTGAAGGTCGATCGCCGGTTCATCCAGGAGGTCGAGGGCAGGGTGCCGGGGCCGATCTGCCGGGCGATCGTGTCCCTCGCCCACGCCCTCGGCATGGAGGTCATCGCCGAGGGGGTGGAGACCGACGAGCAGCTCGCCGCGCTCCTGGAGATGGGCTGCACCAGGGGTCAGGGCTGGCTGTTCGGAGAGGCCGAGAGCGTGCGCCGGCCGGGCATGCGCGCCGGCTGAGCCGAGGGCTCATTGATCAGGGGCAGGGCGAACCTTCGAGCCCGTCGGGCACGCCGGGGGGCTCGCCCGCGACGAACGCTCCGAGGAAGCAGGCGATCTGGCGCTTCGGGCCGTCCAGCTGGAACATCACCTCGTGGCCGTCCTCGACGCCGTCCTCGGCGTGCTGCACGACGACGGCGGTGCGGCTCGCCGGCTCGCCGGTGTACGGCAGGTCGACGACCCGGCCGCCCCCGAGGTCCAGCAGATCGCCCAGCGGGGCGTAGCCGGCGAGGCGCCCGTCCTCGGCGTCCAGCGACGGCCCGGCGAGGTCCAGCCCGAGGCTGAGGGAGGTGGCGTTGGCCATCGGCGGCAGGATGTAGGTGTCGACGATCCCCTGGACCATGAGCACGTGGGTGCCGTTGTCCCGCACGCTCGGCCCCCACGCCGGCGGGTCGGCCGCCTCGCCCCCCCACTGGAGCAGCGACAGCGCCACGTCGTGCTCGTGGAGGTCGCGGCCGTAGTTGGGGTACCGCAGCATGGCCTCGGCGAGGGGCCGGACCTCCAGCGGGCTGAGCTTGTGCACGACGTTGTGGATCCAGCTGCCCCCCGCCCCGCTGAGCACCGCGGCGCCGAAGCGCGACTCCAGGGCGAGCGTCAGCGGCGCGATCGTCGCCCCCATCGAGTGGCCCATCAACGCCAGGTGCTCGACGTCGAAGGTGACCGCCTCCTCGTCGAGGCCCGCGCAGTCGCTCCCGTCGACGGACCAGCCGGCGAGCAGGTCGGGGATCAGCGTCAGCTCCAGGGCGGACTGCCGCACGTTGTCCCGCATCGCCCCGGGGTTGGTGATGTTGAAGATCAGGAACTGCTCGTCGCCCCCCGTCGGGTTGCGCAGGCCGCCCAGGGGCCCGTCGATCGACAGGCCCGCGACGCCGATCCGGGCGAGGTCGCGGGCCGGCCCGGAGCCCGGCTCCAGGGGCTCGCCGTCGGCGCCTCGAACGCCCCGCTCGACCAGCGGGCGGTCACCGCCGCCGCCGGTCCGGATGAAGGTGGCGACCGGGAAGCCGGCGGCCGGGGCGTCGGTCCGCGGGAGGGTCAGGATCGCCCGGGCCGTCTCGGTGCGCTGCACCGCCGGGGCGCCGTCGACCCACGTCAGCGTGCCGCCGCCGTCGTCGTAGGGGGGCTCCCCGCCCTGGTAGACCGGCATCGGGAGGGTCGTCTCGTAGACGCAGAAGTCGTCGAACGCCTCGGTCTGGGTGAACGGGGCGTCGAGGCCCGGGAGGGGGAGCGCGGTCAGCGCGTCGTGGAACGCGCGAAGCTCGGCCTCGGGGTCCTGGGTCCGGAACACCGCCAGGCCGGCGATCTCGTCGGTCGGGAGGCCCCGCTGGCGCAGCGCGACGACGGCCGCCTCGTAGTCTTCGTCCGGGTCGAGCCCGTCCAGGGCGTCGATGGCGCGGTTGTGGCCGAAGCGCTCCCCGTCGCGGTTCCGCAGGTCGCGCGTGATCACCGCCGCGTACAGCGCCCCGGGGCGGAGCGGGAACCCCTGCACGGGCAGGAGCGACAGCAGGCCCGGCGCGCCGAAGGGTCCGCCGTCGGCCTCGTACCGGGCCGAGACGGGCACGCGCTCGTCCCACTGCAGGTCGAGCAGGAAGACCGGGGCGTCGGGCTGGAGCGAGGCCCGGGGGTCGGCGAGCCGGTCGAGGGCCGACGCGGCGGGCGCGACCTCCAGCCGGAACGTCACCGCGCTGGTGGCGCCGAACCCGTCGAGCGCGCCATCGGTCAGGGCCACGAGGTCGCTGACCAGGCCGACGTCGTCGGGGTTGGGGAAGCCGAGGGTCCGCGGCCGACCGTCCGCCCCGCGGCGATGCTCCGACGGCATCGGGGCGTCCCAGAACGTGGCGGGGTCCCCCGCGGTGCTCGCGTCCCAGTCGAGCAGGACCCTTGGCCCGAGCGTCGGGTCCTCCGCCAGTGGCGGGCAGGCCACGAGGACCAGGAGGAGCAGCAGGCAGGGGCCGGCGCGACGCACGCCCCGAGCATATTCCGCCGATGGGCGCGGCGGGGCCGATCCCCCGCTACCATCCGCGGCCTCCGGAGACCACGCCATGCCTGCACATCCCCAGACCGCCTCGCTGTTCGACGATTGGGCCCGCCGCGGGCGCGCCGAGGGCATGGAGGCGGGGCACACCCCCCGCGCCCTCCGCGCCCTCGAGGCGATGCCCCTGCGCCCCGGCGACCGCGTGCTCGACCTGGGCTGCGGCAACGGCTGGGCGACGCGCTGGATGCGTCGCCACGTCGGCTCCGGCGGCAGCGCGGCGGGGCTGGACGCGTCGGCCGAGATGGTCGAGCGGGCGCGGGCCCGCTCCGAGGGGCGGCCCGGCGTCGAGTTCGTGCTCGGCTCGTTCGACGCCCTCCCCTGGGACGACGCCTCCTTCGATCACGCCTTCTCGTTCGAGGCGCTCTACTACGCCACGGACCTCGACGCCGCGCTGCGCGAGCTGGCCCGAGTCCTCGAGGTGGGGGGCACCGTGACCATCGGCACCGACTTCTACGAGGAGAACCCGGACAGCCACTCCTGGCCGGAGGATCTGGGCATCCCGATGGAGCTGATGTCCGCCGACGGCTGGGCCGCGCGGGTGCAGGCCGCCGGGTTCGACGTCGTCGACCGCTTCCGCTGTCTCGACCCGCGGCCCGTGGATCACAGCCTGCCGCGGGCGAAGCAGGCGGAGCAGAAGCGGTTCCGCGAGGAGATCGGATCGCTCGGGCTGCGCGCCGTACGTCGCGCCTGATCGCGGCGATGCGGGGGCGACGCGATCATCCGACCCCGACACCCCCGAGGAACCTGCGCGCGCCGGGCCCTGTCCGATACGGTGACTCCGCCGGAGGCACACAATGCGACGGTTCGCTCTGATCCTGCTCCTGCTCCTGCCCGCCATCGCGCTGGCCCAGTCCCGCACCACGATCACCGGCCCCGAGCCGCCGATCGAGGAGCCGCCCCCGCAACCGGTCACCCGGCCGCCGACGCTGGTCGTCGACGACGCCGGCAACCCGCTGCCGATGCTCATCGACTCGGTCGACGTCGACGTCGTCATCCGCGGGCTGCTCGCCGAGACCACGATGGTCATGACCTTCCGCAACCAGCACCCCCGCGTGCTGGAGGGCGAGCTGATGTTCCCGCTGCCCGAGGGCGCGACGGTCAGCGGCTACGGGCTGGACGTCGGCGGTGAGCTCGTCGAGGGCGTCGTCGTCGAGAAGCACCAGGCGCGCATCGCGTTCGAGAAGGAGGTCCGCAGAGGGGTCGACCCGGGCCTGGTCGAGTGGGTCACGGGCAACAACTTCCGGACCCGCGTCTACCCCATCCCCGCCAACGGCACGCGCACGGTGATGGTCCGCTACGTCTCGCAGCTCATCGGCGACGCGTCCCAGGCGGCCTACCTGCTGCCCCTCGCCTACGAGCAGAAGGTCGGTCAGTTCGACCTGGAGGTGCAGGTCGTGCGGGGCACGCACAAGCCCCAGGTGACCGGCGGCCTCGCCAACTTCGAGTTCGAGCAATGGGAGGACCGCTGGGTCGCCTCCGCGAGCGCGAAGAACGCCCGGCTGACCGACGACCTGCGCGTCGCGCTGCCGCAGCTGCCCGACCAGCTCGTCTCGGTCGAGCAGGACGGCGACGACGTCGTGTTCGCGATCGCCGACCTGGCCGTCGCCCCCGCCGGCCCGCGGCGCGTCGCCAAGACCCCCGGCAAGGTGCTCCTGCTCTGGGACGCGTCGGCCAGCCGGCTGGACGCGGACCTGCAGCCCGAGCTCGACCTGGTGGCCGGCCTGGCCGCCCGCTGGGGCTCCGTGACCATCGACGTCCTCCCCTTCCGCGACCGGGTCGACGCCCGGACCGCGTTCCAGATCAAGAAGGGGGACGCGACCGAGCTGATCGCCTTCCTCCGCGCGCTGCCGTACGACGGCGGCACCGACCTGGCGGCGATCTCCGCCCCCCTGAACCAGGCCGACCGGGGCCCCCGGTACGACCTCGCGCTCCTCGCGACGGACGGACACGGCAACGTCGGCAAGGTCCCGGCGAGCACCGGCGCCGCCCCCCTGTTCACCCTGAGCGCCGACTCGTCGGCCAACCACACGCTGCTCCGACACCTCGCGACCACGAGCGGCGGCGGCCACGCCAACCTGACGGCGACGACCCCCGACGCAGCGCTGGAGCTGTTCGGACCGGCCCCGTTCTCGTTCCTGGGGGCGGAGTACGACCCGGCCGAGATCGCCGCGGTCCACCCCGGCGGACGCATGCCCGTGCACGGTCGCCTGCAGGTGACCGGCCGACTGCTCGCCGACGAGGCGAACATCGTGCTGCGGTACGGCTATGGCGACAACGAGGTCGCCCGCGTGCCCGTGACGCTCCGTCGGGACCAGGCCACCTCCACGGGGCTCGTCCCCCGCTTCTGGGCCCAGCAGGAGGTCAGCTCGCTGGCCGTGCTCCCCGACGTCGACTCCAACCAGATGCTCGCGCTCGGCCGCCGCTACGGGATCGTCACCCCCGGCGCCTCGCTCCTCGTCCTGGAGACCCTGGAGCAGCACCTGGAGCACGACGTGCAGCCGCCGCGCAGCCGCACCGAGCTGTTCGCCGCGTGGCAGCGCCACCAGCAGCAGCACGAAGCGCAGATCACGTCCGACCGGGCCACCAAGGTCGAGGAGGTCGTGGTGATGTGGCAGGCCCGGGTCGCCTGGTGGGAGACCGACTTCTCGGACTGGCAGAAGAACAAGGGGAAGATCACGGACGGGTCCGCCGCCGGCGGCTCGGCCTACGGCGCGGGGGCCGAGCCGATGGAGTCGGCCGAGGAGGAACGCTCGATGGAGCGAGCGCCGCCCGTCGCGTCCGCGCCCCGCAGCCGGCGGGAGTCGGCAGACATGTCCGACGACGACCTCGACAGCGGCGCGGAGGCCAAGAAGGCCGACGGCGGCGACGAGGGCGGCGGCCGCACCGCCGACATCACGATCCAGCCGTGGGACCCCAAGACGCCCTACATCGCCAACCTGAAGTCCGCCGCCGAGCGCGGCCGCGCCTACCAGGTCTACCTGGACCAGCGGGCCGGCTACGGCTCCAGCCCGGCCTACTACATCGACTGCGCGGGCTTCTTCTTCAACGAGGGGGACGCGGTGCTGGGGCGGCGCGTGCTCACGAGCATCCTGGAGCTCGGCCTCGACGACCCGGGCCTGCTGCGCGTCGTCGCCTACCGGCTCGCCGAGACGGACGACCTCGACCTGTCGGTCCAGATCCTCGAGGACGTGCTGGAGCTGCGGCCCGAGGAGCCGCAGAGCTACCGCGACCTCGCCCTGATCCTCGCGCGGCGGGGCGAAGCGCCCACCACCGCCGACCCCGTGCCCGACCTGGAGCGGGCGATGCACCTGCTGCACACGGTCGTGATGGGCCGCTGGGACCGGTTCGCCGAGATCGAGGTCATCGCGCTGATGGAGTTGAACCGGCTGCTGGACGTCGCGGGGGACCTGCCGTCCCGCCAGCACGCCCGGCTGAACCCGCCCCCGCTGGACAAGCGACTGCGCAAGCTGCTCGACGTCGACGTGCGCATCTCCCTGGTGTGGGACGCCGACCTGACCGACATCGACCTGTGGGTGATCGAGCCGACGGGCGAGAAGGCCTTCTACTCCAACCCCCGGTCCGCCATCGGCGGCCTCGTCAGCCGCGACTTCACCCAGGGCTACGGCCCCGAGGAGTACGTGCTGCGGGAGGCGGTCGCCGGCACCTACACCATCCAGGCCAACTACTACGGCAGCAGCCAGCAGACGCTGCTCGGCGCCGCCACCGTCAAGGCGGTGGTCTGGACCGACTGGGGTCGCCCCAACCAGCAGCGCCAGGAGCTGACGCTGCGGCTGGAGCAGAGCGGCGAGGTGGTCACGGTGGGCAAGATCGAGCTGTCCGAGTCGCCGTGACCCCGCGTCGGGGGTTTTGAAAGGCCGAGCGGCTCCTATCATCCACGAGAGGACCGGGAGGCTCGGGGGACCATGCGCTTCGTGTTGATCTTGATGCTGGGCGTCGCCGTGGTCGGCTGCCCCGCGCGGTTCGACTTCGACGGGGACGGGGTCGAGGACGCCGAGGACTGCGAGCCGGAGGACCCGGACATCTACCCGGGCGCCCCCGACCCCTTCGGCGACGGCGTCGACTCCGACTGCGACGGCTGCCTGGACGGCGGGGACGGCATCGACCGCGACTGCGACGGCTACCCCGCCAACGGCGACGTCGGCGGAGAGCTGTACGACTGCGACGACAACAACGACGGCGTCAACCCGGGCGCCGACGAGATCCCCAACGACGACGTCGACCAGGACTGCGACGACGAGGACTGCACCGACGAGGACCTCGACGGCTTCTGCGAGGGCATCAACGACTGCGACGACAGCGACCCCTCCATCTTCCTGGGCGCGCCCGAGATCGCCGACTGCCTCGACCACGACTGCGACGGCGAAGCGAGCGAAGGCACCGAGGCGTTCGACGACGACGCGGACGGCTCCTGCGAGGGGGTCGACCTCGGCACCGGGCTCCAGTGCTGCGACGCGTCGGTCGAACCCGGCGACTGCGACGACGACGACCCGGCCGCCAACCTCAACGACATCGACGGCGACTCGGTGGACACCTGCTCGGGGGACTGCGACGACGGCGACGACGACCGGGCGCCGGGCCTGGAGGAGGTCTGCGACGGCAAGGACAACGACTGCCTCGACGGCGTGCCGGGCGACGAAGAGGACGGCGACGGCGACGGCTACTCGCTGTGCGAGGGCGACTGCGACGACACCGACGACGGGCTGCTGCCCGGCGACGACGACCTCGACAGCTACACACCCTGCGAGGGCGACTGCGACGACGACG
>CAYQEG010000016.1:58948-69156 GCA_964416435.1 uncultured Rickettsiales bacterium | reverse complement strand
CTTCTTGGCGGGGGCCTTCTTGGCGGAGACCGTGGACGACTTCTTGGGTCGCTTCGGCGTCGCGTCCTCGTCCAGGGTGGCCCCTTCGGGGACCGAGGACTTGGTCCACATCCGCAGCAGCTCGTTGGGGCGCGCGAACAGGTGGTGGGCGCCGGCCTGCATCCAGTCCGGGACGTTGGCGACGTCGTCGAGCACGACGTCCATCGCCCCGTCGTCCCGGAGCACGACCGAGGAGTAGCCCTTGACCTCGATCACGAGGCCTCGCGGCAGGTCCGTCACCCCCGGCCAGGTGCCCTGCACCGTGCCCGAGGCGGAGCCGTGGATCCGCGCGCGGCGGTCCTTGCCCGGCGCGGCCAGGGGCTCGCCACCGTCGATCACGACCTGGTGCGGATCGTCCGCCCCGTGCGTGAGGTGGACGAAGAGGTTGCCCATGGCGTCGAAACGAACGACGCCGCTGTGGAACTCGAGCTTGATTTCGGTGCTCATGACGGGTCGGAAGGTAGCAGATCGAACCGGCGATCCGCCCCCCCGGACACCGGGTCTAGCGCTCGGCCGGGCCGGTCGGCGCGTCTTCGCCCTCGGGGGCAGCCGCGGGCGCCGGCTCATCGGCGGTCGCGACCGCCGGCTCCAGGACCAGGGACGCGGAGTTGACGCAGTAGCGCAGCCCCGTCGGCTGGGGGCCGTCCTCGAAGACGTGACCGAGGTGGCCGTCGCAGCGCGAGCACAGGATCTCGGTCCGGACCATGCCGAACTTCGTGTCGGTCTCGGTCGCGACGGCCTCGCCGTTGACCGGCTGCCAGAAGCTGGGCCAGCCCGTGCCGGACTCGAACTTCGTCGTGCTGGCGAACAGCTCCAGGCCGCAGCCTGCGCACCGGTAGGTGCCCTCGCGGTGGTCGTCCCAGTAGGCGCCGGTGAACGCCCGCTCCGTCCCTTTCTCCCGCAGGATGCGGAACTCGCGGTCGCTGAGGCGCTCCTTCCACTCGGCCTCGCTCAGCCGGACCCGACCGTCCTGCGCGGCGAGCGGCTTCGCCTCGAAGTGGGGGGTCTCCTCGCGGGGCGCGGGTTCGGCTGGATCGGCGCGACAGGCCACCGCGAGAGTGAGCGCCGCGGCGACGGTGAAGATCAGCAGAAGGGGACGTGGCATGATGTCGATCCTCCGGGGCAGGGGGTACGGTTCGGCGATCGCCCTGGTTACGGGGGGTTGACGAAGGGGGGGTATTTCGGCGATCCTACGCGCCCGCAAGGGAGTCGGATCGGTGCTCCCCCACGGTCGATGATCGACCCACCACCGAGACCGCCCCATTCCCGAACCCCGCCCGGAGAGCTGATGGCAGCCGCTGTTGAAGGAACGATCGTCTGGTACCGGGAGAAGTTCGCGCGAGGCGTCGTACGCCTCGATACCGGCCGACAGTTCATGTTTACCAAGGTCGACGGAATCGAGGGGCTCGAGCCCCAGCTGCGCGTCCGCGTCCTCAACCCGGACAAGGGTCCCGCCGGCTGCACGGTCACCGGCTACGAGGACGGTCGCCGCGAGTACTCCGCCGAGCCCGTCGCCCCTCCGCCGAAGCCGAAGCTGAAGAGCCGCAAGCGCAAGAAGCGCGGCGAGCCGGGCCTCGCCAACGGCACGAACGTCGTGCACCCCCAGTGGGGTCAGGGCTTCGTGGTCAGCTCCACGCCGCGCATGGCTCGCGTCCGCTTCACGGACCGCGACGGTGAAGAGCGGTCCTGCCGCATCACGACCCTCAAGGTCCTCGAGTAGCAGCCGCCGTCAGAGCCTGATCAGCAGGCTCGCCTTCAGGAACAGGTCCCGCCGCTCCGTCCGGGGCGTGTCCCCGTGCGCCCAGGTCCAGCGCTCCCCGAAGCCGACGTGCACCGCGGTGCCGGGGCTCGGGACCAGGGTCACGAGGGCGGACAGGTCGATGCTGTCGTCCCGCTCCAGGACCGCTCCGCCCGGGGCCAGGATCGTCTGATCCCGGCCCTGGACGATCACGCGGACCGACAGCGCGCGGGTGATGCCGACGGTCGTCTTGGCCCGCCAGATCCAGAGCCGGTCGATCTCCTCGTCGTCCCGTCCGACCACGTTGAGCGACGTGCTGACGTCCAGGTGGAGTCGCCTCAGCCCACGGATGGCCAGGTTCCCGCCGACGCGGCGCAGGATCGTCTGGCTGGCGTCGTCGAAGTGGATGACGTCCCCGAAGCCGGCTGAGACGTTGCCCTGGATCCACTCCAGCGCCCGGTTCGACACGTTGAAGCTGACGGTGCCGCCCTGGAAGTCCTTGCCCTCGAAGAGCGAGTCCCAGTGCCGAGCGGTCACCCGCACATCGGTCAGCCCGGGCAGGCGCACCCCCGCCCACGCCGTCGCGTTGGCCCAGCTCGGCGCGGGGTCGCTCCCGCTGCCGACCCCCTCCAGTCCGGCGTTGATGTTGGCCCCCGCCTGCACCCACTCGACGGCGCCGGGTAGCTCGATCTTGTGGTGGCCCCAGCTCCAGAACTCCTGGATCCCGGGCCGGGTGATGAAGCCGTTCTCGACCCGCATCCCCTCGGTGCTGCCCGCCTGCCCGAAGCCGAACCCGCTCAGCCGCACCCCGCGGCCGTACTCGGAGAACCAGGCGGCGCCGTGCATGAGCTCCTCGCCGACCCGTCCGGTCGTGCTGTAGGCGACCGCGGCGTCGATCTGGCTGTTCTCGTCCAGGGCGTAGCGACCGTCGACGTTGAGCGCGTGGAACTGCGCGTGGTGTCGACCGTCCCGGAGCAGCTCCTTGTCGGCGAAGGAGACGGCGATGTTCGAACGCTGACCGAGGTCGAACCGCGCCTCGGCGTGGCTGACGAACGCGAGCGCGCCGTCGACGTCCTCTTCCATGAAGCCGGGCGTGTCGTGCTCGCCGACGACGCTCGCCGACGGGGCCTCGTCCAGGGCGTGCAGCACCGCGACCGACACCGGTCCCTGCTTGCCGCTGAACTTGAGGCCGTAGATCGGGTCGACGATCGACCGGGAGTAGAGCATGTAGCCGTTGAACAGCTCCCGTCCCTCGAGGAAGAACGGTCGCCGCTCCGGCAGGTACAGCGCGAACCGGCGGTTGTTGTCGACCTGGTTGGGGTCCGCCTCCACCTGGGAGAAGTCCGGGTTGACCGCCGCGTCCAGCGTCAGCGACGGGGTGACCTGCCACTTGATCCCCAGCCCGGGGTCGACCGTGTCCGGGAAGCCCGGCTTGCGCCAGACCAGCTCGTCGGTCTCCTCGTCCCGGTCCTGGCCGGTCCGCACCGTGACCGTCGGCTGGAGCTCCAGCCCGATGCCGCTGGAGCCGGGGGTCAGGCCGTGGAGCTTGCCGTACTGCAGGAACTCCGGGCCGTCGTCCCGGTGCACCGGGGGCCAGGCGACGTACTCCTCGTGGGCGCTGAACTTGCGCTTGAGCTGGATGCCCCACGGGCCGTCGTAGCCCTGGTCGAACCGGAGCGAGCGGAAGGGGATGGCGATCTCGACGTCGTAGCCGCCGTCGACGGTCCGCCCCCGGCTCTTGAAGATCGCGTCCCACGCCGGGTTGTAGGCGCCGCCGAGGGTCGCGAGGATGTCCTGCTGCACGCCCAGGGCGTTCATCCAGAACATGTAGACCCGGCGCCCGTCGCCGAACGGATCGATGTTGATCGCGACCTGGTCGTCGGCGTTGATGTCCTCCCGCTCGGAGAAGTAGGCGCGCACGCGCGTCCGCTCGTCGAACCGGGCTTCGAAGAAGACGTACAGGTGGGTGTCGTCCGTCAGGATCCGGGCCCGCGTCTCGCCGCGGGGCTCGAAGCCCTCGGTCGGGCGGCTGCCGGTGAAGCTGTCGATGACGGGCGCGCGCCCCCAGGCCTCTTCGTCCGGGACGCCGTCGACCACGATCGCCTCGTCGGGGCCAACCCTCGCCGCGGTCACGTCGTATGTCTCGTCGTCAGCGGCGGCCCGCCCCCAGGCGCCCCCCACGAGCAGCACGATCGCGGCGATGAGCGGCCCCGGAGTCCTCAAGCGCGATCTCCGAGGGTGCACCCGCGTAGACTGCCAGATGTGATGACGGCCTGGAGATGCGCCCTGGGAGGCGCGCTGACGCTGATGCTCGCCGCGTGCCCCGCGCCGACCCCCGCGCCGACGCTCGACAGCCTGGCGGTCGAGCCCGGTGACCTGCAGCTCGCCGCGGGTCGGTCCGCCCGGATCGAGGCGGTCGGGGTGTACAGCGACGGTTCCCGCAGCGACATGACGGACGACGTCGGCTGGATCAGCGGCGACGAGACGCTCGCGCAGGTCTCCGCCGACGAGGTGTTCGCGCTGGCCGAGGGGCAGGTCACGATCACCGCGACGTTCGACCTGCTGGTCGCGTCGGTGCTCCTGGAGATCGGCCCCGCGGAGGTGGACTCGCTGGTCCCTCATCCACTCGCCCTCGAGCTCGCGGCGGGCGGAACCGCCGACCTGTCGGTCACGGCCGTGCTGAGTGACGGCACGACCGCGGCGGTCGACGACGAGGTCGCCTGGTCGTCCAGCGACCCGGGCGTGGTCGAGGTCGACGCCGGCGCGGTCGTCGCGATCGGCGCGGGGGAAGCGGAGATCCTGATCGAGCACGGCACGGTCCTGGCGACGGTCCCGGTGGCCGTCGACGAGCTGGGGCTGGTCGCGATCGACATCACGCCGACCGAGCCGTTGATTCCGTTGGGGGCCGAGATCGCCTTCGCCGCCACCGGACGAGGCACCGACGGGTCGACCGAGGACCTCACGACGACCGTCGAGTGGAGCAGCTCGGACGTCAGCCACCTGGTCTTCGACGCCGACCAGCCCGGGGTCGCGGTGGCGATCGAGGAAGGGGGCGCGCTGGTCGAAGCGAGCCTCGGTGGGACCACCGGGGAGACCGTCGCCACGGTCATCGCGGCGGACGTCGTGGCGCTCCGGATCGAGCCGGACGTCGTGGACATGGCGCTCGGGCTGTCCGTCGACGCGGCGGCGATCGGCGTGCTGTCCGACAGCTCGGAGGTCGACCTGACCGCGTCGGCGGCCTGGTCGTCCGACGACCCGACTGTGGTCAGCGCCCGCAACGACGCGGGGGAGCGGGGCCGCCTCGTCAGCGAAGGGGAGGGGGAGGCGACCGTGCGGGCCGTCGTCCTCGACCTGGAGGCGAGCGCCTCGGTCGAGGTGACCGCGCCCGAGCTCGTCGAGCTGACGCTGTCGCCCGCCGGCGCCGAGCTGCCCTTCGGATCGAGCCAGGCGTTCACCGCGACCGGCACGTGGACCGACGGCGCCGAGCTCGACCACACCGCCGACGCGGACTGGTCGGCGGATCCGTCCAGCGTCCTCAGCTTCGCCGGCGATCCCGGCGTGGGGCAGTCCACGGGGATCGGCGCCACGGTGGTGACCGCTTCCTTCGGTGGCCTGGACGGCTCGACCGACCTGGTCGTCGTCGCCCCGGAGCTGGTGTCGATCGCCGTCACGCCTCCGAACCCCGAGGCCGCGGTCGGGGAGCAGATTCAATTCGAGGCGACCGGCACCTGGACCGACGGCAGCGCGTCCGACCTCACCCTCGACGTCTTCTGGGCGAGCTCCGCCCCGGGGTTCCTGACCGTGGACAACCTCGGCGGCTCCGAGGGGCTGGCCACCGCCCAGGCGCCTGGCCTCGCGACGGTGCTGGCGACCCTGGGCACCCTCTCGGGGGCCGCGGTGGTGACCGTCGGGCCCGCGGCGCCCGCGTCGCTCGACGTCGAGCCGGACCCGGCGACCGTCGCGGCGGGGGGGCAGACCGCGCTCACCGCCACCGCCACGATGACCGACGGCTCGGACGAGGACGTCACCGCGGACGTGCTCTGGTCGTCGCTCCAGCCCGCCATCGCCACCACCAGCAACGACCTCGGGCTGGAGGGCACGGTCTTCGGAGTCACCCCCGGCGGCGCGACGGTGACCGCCACCCTCGGCGACCTGAGCGCCTCGGTCACGGTGACCGTGACGGGGGCCCCGTGAGACGCTCCGCCCCTGCGCTCCTGCTCCTCGCGGGCCTGACCCTCCTGTCGGCGCCGGGTGAGGCGGGTCGCGCCGAGCTGAGCATCAAGGGGTTGGAGATCCGCGACCGCACCGCCCAACAGGTCGAGGCCGCGATGCTCGCCAGCCCGCCGGAGGATCTGCGGAGCTTCTCCACCCGCGTCGCCACCTGGATGGTGGTCGCCGACTCCCGCGGGGACTGGGACCGCCACGTCGCCCCGGCGCTGGAGGAGGCGCTCGGCACCGGGGGAGGCGTCGGCGCGCTGCGAGACGCGATGCAGGAGCTGCCGTCGTCGATCGACGTGTCCGGTCCCGACCTCGACGGCGGCCTCGTGCGGCTGGACCTGCCGGCCGATCGCGGCCGCGTCTACGTGGCGTTCGGCCTGCCGGCGGTGCTCAAGCACGGGCGGGACGGCACCGGCGTGCTCAACAGCAAGAACCCCAACGTCGGGCTGTTCGTCTCCGGCGCCGACGTGTCGGACGAGAGCTCGGAGCGGGGGGAGCGGCTGGTCGGGCTGTACCTGCCCGGACGGCCCAAGCCGCTGACCCGCGGCCGCCCGCCGGCCGTCGAGGCGGTGCTCCTGCCGGACGACGGGGCCGGGGCGCTGGGGATCTTCCGGGGCAAGGGAGAGGCCGACGATCCCGACATCGTCACCCGCGACCTCAAGCGGTTCGTCGGCCGGGACTTCCTCGACGCGGAGATGATGCGGACCTTCCCGCGCAAGGGCGTGCTGCAGCAGATGCTCCGGACGATCCGGGTGGAGTCCGACGGGCTCGTGCGGGACGACGACTGGTACCGGACCCTGGCGAGCGATCCTTCGAAGTGGCGGTTCGAGCGGAGCACCCAGAGGCACCCGGCGCGCTACCTCGCGGTCTCCGCGCCCGTCGTGACCGTCGTGCGCGACGGCGACCGCAGCCAGCAGCGGGAGGCGATCGTCGGGCTCGTCGCTCTGTACGCCCCGCTCCTGCTGACCCCCGACGAGGCGCCGCTGTACGTCGACTCCGACCCGCGCGCGCTGTACGAGGCGGTCCAGCGGGGCGAGCTGCCGTTCCTGCGCGTCGAGCGGGACGTGCTCTTCTACCGGCCCTGGCTCGACCGCTGGCGGGCCGGCCGGGAGCGGCGGGCCGACGGTGACGGCAAGCGCTACCAGGAGGCCCGCAAGATGGCCTTCGCATGGGCCGACCGGCTGCACAGCCGGGCGCTCGACAGCGCCGCTCGGGGGCCGCTGCCGTTCCGGCTGGGGCCGATCCCCGACGACGAGCTGGAGCAGATGGTCGACCGAAGCCGCCGGTACCGAGGCCGCGTGCATCGATCCGACCTGGAGCGGTGGCTGGCCCACTTCGAGTCGGAGATGGCCGAGCGGGCGGAGCCGACCTGGAGCCTCGCCGATCGCTCGGAGGTCGCGACCCTGCGCGGCGAGTGGGCGACGGGAGGCGGGCCGACCGCCGTCGCGTCCGCCGACCGCCGGCCCCGGGACGATCGACCCCGGGACGATCGGCGCGAGCGCACCACCCCGCCGGCGCGCGACGAGGACCGCGAGCCGAGCACCCCCGCCCGGGCCCCCGAACCACGGATCGCAGGCTCCACGGGGGCGTCCAGCGGCGGCGGGAGCGCGTCGTCGGACTCCGGAGAACTGGACGACCTCGGCCTCGGAGGTGAGCGGGGCTGGGAGGCCGACGACGACAGTGACGCGAGCGCCTCGGCGGCCGACGACGATGACGCGGACGTCGACCTGGACGACTGGGACTCCGGCTGGTCGTCGGCGCCGGTCCCGATCGGCACGGGCGACTGGTCCGGCGGCGGACCCGCCACCCTCAAGCGGCTGGACATCCTGGACGTCTACGCCCCGAGCTCCTGCCGGCCCGGGGAGGCGCTGGACGCCGCGGTCGAGCTCGCCCTGGAGGGGCCTCGAGACGGCGAGATCGCCGGCGTGCAGGTCGAGTGGGACCTGCTCATCGACGGCCGGAACGTGCGGCGTGACTCCTTCATGGTCCAGCTCGAGGCTGGCCCCCAGGAGGTCGAGCTCGACGTCACCTGTCCCGAGAGCGCGGGCGGCGCCGAGCTGCACGTCGCCCTGGCCTGGCTCGACCAGGGGATCCAGGCGGCGGGCTACACGAAGACGTCGATCCGCGGAGGTTCGGCGCGGACCTACGCGGCGCTGAAGATGCCGTCGCCCAAGCGCTGCGTCGAAGCGTCGTTCGACGACGGAGACGACGACTTCGGGATCCAGATGGCCCAGGGGCTGGAGGCCGAGCAGATCTCCTCGTCCGTGCGGGGCTTCCAGGAGCAGACGCTGCGCTGTCACCCCGACGGGGGCGAGGTGACCGGCACGGTGACGCTGGAGATCTCGGTCGGCTGCAACGGTCGGGTCAAGGCCGCCACCGTGCTCGACGACGACGTCGGGGACCCGGAGTTCGCCACCTGCGTCGCCCAGACGATGGCCTTCTGCCCGTTCCCCGCCCACGCCCGGGACGAGGTCAGCTTCGAGCTTCCGCTCCGCTACGAGTGAGCCTCACGGCGGCGTGAACCCCAGCACGAAGGCGAACCCGATCCGCAGCTGGCGCAGCGGGTCCGCCGGCGAGGTCGCCAGCTCGAACTCGCCCGCGAACGTGGCCGAGCCGAACCGCAGGCCGACCCCGACCAGCGGCAACCACCGCTCCGTCCAGTCCGTCTCGGTGTCCTCGATGGCGGCGCAGGCGGCGGTCGACGGGTCGCACCCGGGGTCCAGGAACCGCACGGTGGTCACCCGCAGCCCCTCGCTCGAGCGCACCACCCCACCGAAGCCGTAGGGCTCGACCGACGGGGGCGTCGGACGGTGGGGCGCGAACGGCAGCTCGAACATCGGCCCCGCGCCGACCACGATCTCCAGGCGTCGGGCCCGCTCCCCGTCGCCCCGCGCCCCCCGGTCGGTCATCCAGGTGAAGCGGACGCGGGCCCGGGGCACGAACCGCCGAGCGACCGCGACGTCCACCCCGAAGCCGACGCCCAGCTGGAGCCTCCGACTGGACAGCTCGGCGCCTGGCAGCACGTCCAGGTGCGCCGATCCGACCGCGCGGACGAGCACCCGCGGGCCGGGCAGCTCGGGGTGCTCCAGCGCCATCAACTCGACGAGCGGCTCCGACCGTGTCGTCACGCCGAAGTCGCCCACCCGCAGGATCGCGATGCCGACGACCTCCCCCCAGCGGTCGAGCACGGGGCCGCCCGAGTTGCCGGGCTGCAGGCTCACGGTCGTCTGCAGCCGCTGGATGCCCACCGCGCTCACCTGGCCCGTGGTCAGCGACCACTCGAGCAGCCCCTCGTCCAGGTCCTCGGGCGGCTTCCCGCGCACCAGGGGGTGGCCGATGGCGACGAGCTCTTCGCCGATGATGGGAGCGAGCTCGCGGACCGGCAGCTCCGGCACCCCCAGCGGGGACGCGGGCTGCAGCAGGGCGACGTCCGCGTTCTTGTCGAACGCGGCGATCTCGGCGCGCACGAACCGCCGGTCGGCGGTCTCCAGGACCAGGTCGCCCTGGGGCTGCACCACGTGCCACGCGGTCGCCACCCGCCCTCCGGCGACCGCGAACCCGGTGCCCGACGCCTCCCGTCCGTGGATCCGGACCACCGACGGCTGCACCCGCGCGTAGAGGTCTTCGAGCGCCTCGGGCGGCTCGGCTTCGGGGGGGTCGGGGTCCTCGGCTTGGAGGGGCTCGGGGTCTTCGGCATCGAGGGGCTCGGGGTCTTCGGCGGCCCGGGGCTCGGCGGGCTCGTCGTCGATCGGGGCGCCGCCGAGCAGCGCGAGACTCACGGCGATGACCACGACGAGGCGCACGGTGGCATCATGCCGCACCGTGGAGGCACAGAGCAGAGTCCTGATCGTCGGCGTCGGCGGAATCGGCGGCACCGTCGCCGGCTCGCTGATCGCGGGTCGCGCGCCGTGCTCGGTGGTCGGCGTGAGCACCAACCGGGACGTCGTGAGCTCCGTGAGCCAGCGCGGCTTCCGACTCACGGGGGTCGACGGGGACCGCGCCGTGCCGGGCGAAGTGGTCGAGGCGCTGCCCGACGCGACCGACCCGTTCGACTTCGTGCTGCTCGCGACCCAGCCTCCGCAGGTCGAGGCCGCGGCCCGGGCCGCGGCGCCGTTCCTCGCGGACGACGGGGTGATGGTGGTGCTCTGCAACGGACTCTGCGAGCCCCGGGTGGCGGAGATCGTCCCGGATCGCGTGCTCGGAGGGGTCGTCG
>CAYQEG010000016.1:0-58848 GCA_964416435.1 uncultured Rickettsiales bacterium | reverse complement strand
CGACCCGGCCCTGGAGCGGCTGTCCATGCTGCTGGAGCACGTCGGCCCGGTGGACGTCACCGACAACCTCGCGGGGGCCCGCTGGAGCAAGCTCGCGATCAACTGCGCGATCAGCTCGCTGGGCACTATCGGCGGGGACCGGCTGGGGGTCCTGATGAGGGCCCGCATCGTGCGGCGCCTCGCGCTGGAGATCATGACCGAGGTGGTCGCCGTGGCCCGCCGCGAGGAGGTCCGGCTGCGCAAGGTGTCGGGCACCATCGACCTGGACTGGATGGCCCTCACCGCCGCCGAGCGGGCCACCACGATGGGCTCCGCGTCCCTGGTGGCGAAGCACTCGCTGCTGCTCGCGGTGGGGACCCGCTACCGGCGGCTGCGCAGCTCGATGCTGCGGGCGATCGAGCGAGGGCGCGAGCCCGCCGTCGCCTTCCTCAACGGCGAGATCAGCAGCCGGGGCGAGCGGCACGGCGTGCCGACGCCCGTCAACGACGCGATCGCCGAGCAGGTCCGACGGATCTCCCGGGGGGAGCGGACGCCTTCGATGGACGCGATCGCCGAGGTCGGCCGGGAGCTGGGCCTGCTCTGAACGCGGGCGGCGGCGGGCCGGGCCCGCCGGCTGCTAGGCTCGCCGCCTTGAACGACTCCCTGCTGCTGTCATCCGCCTCCGAGCTGGCGCGCCGCATCCGCTCCCGCGAACTGTCGTCGCGGGACTGCGTCGAGGCCCACATCGACCAGGTGAAGCGGGTCAACGGGGCCATCAACGCCGTGGTGCAGGACCGCTTCGAGACGGCCCGGGCGGAGGCGGACGCCGCCGACTCGCGGCTGGCGCACGAAGGGCCGGACGACCTGCCGCCGCTGCACGGCGTGCCCTGCACGATCAAGGAGTGCTTCTCCCTGGACGGCATGAAGCGCTGCGCGGGCCTCGCCGCGCGCAAGGACTTCGTCCCCGACGTCGAAGCTTCGACGGTCCGGCGCCTGCGGGGCGCCGGCGCCATCCCGCTGGGGGTCACCAACCTGTCCGAGCTCTGCATGTGGATGGAGAGCAACAACCGGGTCTACGGGCGCACCAACAACCCCTACGACCTCGACCGCATCGTCGGCGGGAGCAGCGGAGGGGAGGGGGCCATCGTCGCCGCCGGGGCCTCGCCGTTCGGGCTCGGCAGCGACATCGGCGGCTCGATCCGCATGCCCGCGTTCTTCTGCGGCGTGTTCGGCCACAAGCCGACCGGGGGGCTCGTGCCGGGCACCGGCCAGTGGCCCCTCGCCCACGGCGACGCGCTGCGGTACCTGTCGACCGGCCCGCTGTGCCGCCGGGCCGAGGACCTGTGGCCGCTCCTGGAGCTCCTGCGGGGCCCCGACGGCGAGGACGAGGGCTGCCACGACATCGACCTGGGCGACCCCGCCGACGTCGACCTGTCGGGCGTGACGGTGCTGCACGTGCCGGACAACGGCCGCACCCCGGTCACGAAGGAGCTGAGGAAGGCCCAGGCGGAGGCCGCCAACTACCTCGAAGACCAGGGCGCGTGCGTCCGGGTGCCGTCCTTCAAGGGGCTGCGCCGGTCGTTCGACATCTGGGGCTCGATGCTCCACGAAGCAGGCGGGCCGAGCTTCACCGAGCTGATGGGCGACGGGTCGTCGTTCAACGCCTGGGTGCGCATGCTCCTGTGGACGACCGGCAAGGGGCCGCACACGCTGCCCGCCCTCGCCCTGTGCCTGCTCGAGCGGACGTCGGACATCCCCCGCGGCCGCGCCGCGAAGTGGGCCGCCCGCGGCCTGGAGCTGAGGGCCGAGCTCGAGGACGCGCTGGGGGAGCACGGCGTCATGCTGTACCCGCCGTACGCGCGCACCGCGCCGAAGCACTACCACCCCCTGCTCCGCCCGTTCGAGTGGGTCTACACCGCGATCCTCAACGTCATGCACCTGCCCGCGACGCAGGTCCCCCTCGGGTTGGACAGCCGGGGGGTGCCGCTGGGCGTGCAGGTCGCGGCGCGACGGGGCAACGACCACCTGACGATCGCGGTGGCGCAGGCGCTGGAGCGGGGCTTCGGCGGCTGGACCCCGCCCCGGCTGTCCGGCCTGCCGGCGAGCTGAGCCGGCCGTGAGCCACCGACTGCTCGCCGCGCTGTTCGCGCTCACGGTCGCCACGTCGATGGTGATGGTGCCGATCCCCTGGGGGGACAGCACGGGCTCGGTGCTCGGCGGCATCTCGTTCCTGTGCGAGCTGGACTGGGACTTCGACGAGTTCCCGTTCCTGTACGAGAGGAGCCCCCGTGGGCCCCTCGTGCCGCCCGAGATCCGCACCGTGCACCCCGACCCGACGGGGGAGCGGCTCCTGTCGTTCACCGGGCTGGGGGTCAAGCTCGCCGGGGTGCCGAGCACCGCGGTGGTCGTCTCGCCGTGGTGGGGATCGGCGAAGGAGATCCGGGTCCTGCGGGCCAGCCAGCTGACCGTGGCGTGGACGTGCGGGCTGATCCTGTGGCTGACGTGGCTGACGTTGCGTCGCACCGCGGGGGACCGCCTCGCCGCCTGGGGCGCCGTCGCGCTGCTGTTCGGCACCACGCTGTGGCCGCAGCTCCGGCAGACGATGTGGAGCAACCAGGCCGCCCTCGTCGGCATCGCTGCGCTGACGTGGGCCTGCTTCGCCGCGCGGGACGACGGGCTGGGGCGTCGGCTCGCCCTGATCGCGGGGGCCGCGACCGGCTGGGCGGTGATGACGCGCGCCGCGACCGCGGTGATCTGTCTGCCGCTGCTCGCGGCGCTGCTGTGGGAGCACCGCAAGGCGGGCGGCTGGCGAGCCGCCGGCTGGGTGGTGCTCGCGGGCCTTCCGTTCGCGGCGATGCTGCTCGCGGACAACAGCAACCACACCGGTCACCCGCTCCGCTTCACCTTCCTGGCCGTCGCGGCGGACATCGGCGCGCGGATGGGCGGCTCGGGCGAGGCCTTCTCGGGCAACCCGGCGGTGGGGCTCGCGGGGCTGCTCGTCTCGCCGTCCCGCGGGCTGCTGGTGTTCAGCCCGTTCCTGGCGCTCGCGGCGCCCGGCGCCGTGGCCGCGGTGCGTCGCCGGGATCCGGTGCGCGGCGCCCTGGTGGTCGGGGTGCTCGCGGTCCTCCTGCTCAACGCCGGGTACGTCGACTGGTGGGGCGCGTCGTGCTGGGGACCCCGGCGGCTGATGGAGATCGTGCCGGCGCTGGTGGTCCTCGGGCTGCGCCCCGAGTGGCGCGACTCCGGCCCGCCGCGGTGGTTCCTCCGGGCCGCGCCGCCGCTGCTCGCGTGGGCGATCCTGGTGCAGGGCGTCGGCTTCTTCGTCTTCGACTCCCGATGGGACGCCCGGCACGAGCCGACCGCGAACATGACCGCGGACGCCGACGGGCAGCTGCATTACGACCCGAAGGCGGCCTCCGAGGCGCTCTGGTCGGTGGGGGACGGGGTGCTGCTCGACGCGCTCCGTCGACTGCCCGAGCAGGGCCTGCAGTTCGGGTTCGACAACGACTTCACGCTGGCCGTCGGGGAGGTCGTGCCGGCGCCGATCCCCGCGTGCGGGATCCTCCGGACAGTGGATCGGTATCCTGCGCCGACCGCGCGCGCGCGGGACCGACCATGAAGTGGGCATCCGCCATCGCCGAAGGCTCCGACCTCGCGGTCACCGCCGCGACGGCGTGCACCCAGCTGCTCGACGCGCTCGGGGGGCTGCAGCCGGACCTCGTCGTGGCGTTCGTCTCGGCCCAGTATGTCGACGACTGGGGCGTCCTGACCGACGCGGTGGGGGGCGCGTGCCCCGCCGCCACCCTGGTCGGCTGCACCGCCGGCGGGGTGCTCGCCGACGGCCGGGAGGTGGAGGGTCGCCCCGCGGTCGCGGTGGTCGGCGCGTCGCTCCCCGACGTCGGGATCCACCCGTTCCACCTCGGTCTGGGCGAGCTGGCGATGGCGACGGCGAGCCCCTGGTCGATCCGTCGCACCATCGAGCTGCCCGACGACGAGGAGCCCTGCTTCGTGGTGCTCCCGGACCCCTTCTCCGCCGACGCCGAGCGGCTGGTCGACGCGCTGGACGCCACCTGGCCCGACGCGGTCAAGGTGGGCGGGCTCGCCAGCGGCGCCTCGGCGCCGGGTCGGGGAGGCCTGTTCTGCGGCCCCGCCGTGCACCGGGAGGGGGCCGTCGGCTTCGCCTTGACCGGCAACGTCCGGGCCGACGCGGTGGTCGCCCAGGGCTGTCGCCCCGTCGGGGAGCCCATGGTGGTCACCCGGTGCCAGGACAACTACCTCGTGGAGCTGGACGGGGCCCCGGCGGCCGACGCGCTCACGCAGACCTTCGCGACCCTCGAGGCGGCGGACCAGCGAGCGTTCAAGACGTCGCTGCAGCTGGGGCTGGTCATCGACGAGAGCAGCGCGGGCCGCTTCGGCCAGGGCGACTTCCTGGTGCGCAACCTGCTCGGCATGGACCCCGACGCTGGCGTGCTGGCGGTCGGGGCGCGCCTGACCGAGCACCAGGTCGTGCAGTTCCACCTGCGCGACGCGACCACGTCGAGCGAAGACCTGGCCGCCGCCCTGCTCCGCTACAAGCGCGAGCTCGGCGCCGAGCGGCCCGCCGGGGGGCTGCTGTTCTCGTGTCTGGGCCGGGGGGAGCACCTGTACGGCGAGCCCGACCACGACAGCCGGATCTTCGCCGAACAGCTGGGCCCCGTGCCGCTCGCCGGGTTCTTCTGCAACGGCGAGATCGGCCCGGTGCAGGGGCGGACGTTCCTGCATGGCTACACGAGCTCGTTCGGGCTCTTCCGACCGAGGGGCGGATGAAGGCGGCCGGCCTGGCGCTGCTGATGGCGCTGACCGTCGCGCTCGCCGGTCCCGCCGCGGCGAAGCAGTCGGCCGTCGTCTCGACCGAGACCGCGTCGCTCGTGGTGGTCGTCCTGGATCACCGCTCCGGGGAGCCGCTGCCGTTCGCGTCGGTGTCCGTGACGCCGGCCGAGATCGACGCCGAGTCCGACGCCGCGGGGCGGGTCGAGGTGGCCGAGCTGCCGGCCGGGCTCGTCGACGTCGTCGTGGCGATGGAGGGCTATCGGCGCACCACGCTGAGCCTCGAGCTCCGCCCGGGGGTCCGGGTCGAGGTCGAGGTGCGGATGCGCAAGGGGAAGCGGCCCCGGAACGAGACGGTCGTCGCGTCCGCCCCGCCCTGGCGGATCGTGGACCGCACCCCGCTGCCGGCCGGGGGCGCGCCGTCGACCCACTCGCTGAGCCGCCGGGACCTGGAGCTGGCCCCGGGCGGGTTCGGCGACCCCCTGCGGGCGGTGCAGAAGCTGCCGGGCGTCAGCGGGGACGAGGGGAGCCGCGCCTGGCTGCGGGTGCGGGGCGGCCTGGAGGGCGAGCTGCGGGTCGAGATCGACGGCATCGAGGTCCGTCACCTGACCCACGCCGACGGCATCGTCTCGCTGTTCCATCGGGACCTCGTGCGTGGCCTGACGGTGCACACCAGCGGCTCCCCGGTGGACCGGCCGAGCGGAATGGCCGGCGGCCTGTACCTGGAGTACCTCGACGGGCCGACCGACCGCCAGGACGCCGCGATCGACCTGAGCCTGCTCGCCGGATCGGCGATGGTCGCGACGCAGGGGCCGGAGGAGCGCAGCCGCCTGGTCCTCGGGGCGCGGGTCTCGTTCCTGAGCGCCTACCTCGCGATCGCCAAGGCGGCGGGGGCGTTCGAGGGTTCGGTGCCCAAGGCGAACTACAGCGAGGCGTTCTTCCGGTTCAGCCAGCAGGTCGGCGACGACCACCGGCTGAGGCTCACGGTGCTGTCGACCACCGACCGGCTCCTGTTCGACGACGTGAACCAGCGGTTCCAGACCCTCGGCGGCGCGTTCGACTGGCGGTGGGACTACCACCCCGGCTGCCACCTGGACCTGCAGATCGCCCACGCGAGCAACTTCGCGGACGAGCCCGACGCGGGCGAGTTCGGTCTGCCGGTGCCGCGCACCTGGCGCGACGACCACCACCGCACCCACCTCCGCATCGGCAACCACCACGTCTTCGGGGGGCGCACCCTGTCCTACGGCGGCGAGGCGGCGGTGCGGAGCCGGACGGTGCGGGGCGAGTTCGAGGATCGACGGGGCGTCCCCGCGTGGGCCTGGCTGCCGCTGGCGGACCTCGCGACCGACCGCCTCCAGCTCGACACCACGAGCAGCTGGCCGGAGGTGGCGCTGTGGGGGCGGGCCGCGTTCCCGGGCGTCGTCGGGCCCCTGGAGCTGCACGTCGCGGTGCGGCTGGAGCTGCTCAACCGGGCGAAGCGTCCGGCGTTCGGGCCGCGCTTCTCGCTCGTCCTGCCGCTGAAGACGGGCACGACCGTGAGCGGGACGTTCGCGCTGGTGCACGCCGAGCGGATCGACGCGCTGGTCGTCGACAAGGACGTCGGCGAGCGGAGCCTGAAGCCCGAGCGGGCCGCCTGGTTCGAGGTCGCGGTGGAGCAGGAGCTGTTCGACGCCCTGCTCATCGGGGTCGCCGGCTGGCACCGGCAGCACGACAACCTGGTGGTGTTCGGGCCGAGCGGTTGGACCAACGCGGGCGTCGGGCGGGGCACCGGGCTGGAGGTCCGGGCGTCGCTCCGGGTGGGCCGCGTCGCCGCGGACGTCAGCTACGCCGTCGGCATCTCCGCGCGCAACGACCCCTACCGGGCGGGCTGGTCCGCGGCCGGGGGAGACCAGCGACACGAGGTCCAGGCGTCGGCGGACGTCGCGCTGGGCGCGCGCCGCCGCAGCCACCTCAGCGCCGATGTCGGCTGGCGCAGCGGCTGGGCCATCGCGTCGCTCAGCCCGGTGGACGCCGGCGACGGCACGTTCCGGTGGACGCTGGACGGGCTGGATGATCGCAGGACCGACGGCCAACTGCGGGTCGCGGCCCGGTTCGAGCACAGCCACGAGGGTCGCCGCGCGCGCCTCGTCGGCTCCGCCGAGGTGGCCGCCACGCCGCTGGGGGCGGGGGTGGTCGAGGACTGCCCGCCGCTGCCGGACGAGGACGGCTCGGATCCCGCCTGCCGCACCCTGGACTTCCTGCCGGTCGTGATGCCCTGGGTGGGGCTTCGCCTGGAGTGGTAGCCGCTTAGTCCACGGAGAGCAGCAGCAGCAGGAACGCCCCGGCGCCCCCGACCAGCGCGAACACCGCGACCAGGGAGGCGATGAGCAGCCAGCGGAAGGCGGACTCGCCCTCCTCCTCCTCCTCGTCCTCGTCCTCCGTCTCGTCCATGGTCGCCGGCGCCTCCAGCACCTCGTTCCAGGACTGCAGGTGCAGGGACTCGGGGTCTTCGGGATCCACCGACGGCTCGGGCTCGGGCTCGGGCTCGGGCTCGGGCTCCTCCGCCACCGGCTGGGGTGGGGGCGGCGTCGGCGCTTCGGCCTCGCTGTCCACCGAGACGGTCGCCGTGGGCGCCACCTGGGCGGCCGAGGGGACGAGCGGCGCGCCCGTCTCCACGAGCGACTCGGTGCCGACCGGCGGGGCGGCGGGCACGACGTCGGCCTCCGGGTAGGAGTCGAGCATCCACGCGGGGAGGAACGCCGAGGAGATGTCCGACAAGGTGCGCGCCGGCGAGCCGACCCGGGTCTGCAGCGCCAGCGCCGCGTCTCGAAGCTCGGCGGCCGAGGCGTAGCGCCCCTCCCGGTCGACCGAGAGGCAGCGACCGATCACGTCGCGAGCGCCGGGGAGCAGGTCGTCCAGCGGCTCCAGGGCGTGCTGCCCGCCGTAGCGCAGGTCGACCTGGATGATCCGCATCATGATCGACGGCGCGTTGTCGCCGCGGAACAGGTGCGACCCGGTCAGCGTGAAGTACAGCACGCAGCCCATCGCCCAGACGTCCGAGCGGGCGTCGAGACCCTCGGCCCGGAGCTGCTCGGGCGACATGTAGGGGACCGTGCCCCGGGTCGTCTGCTGGGCGGTCAGGGTGGTCAGGTCGGAGCTGGTCGGCTTGGCGATGCCGAAATCGGCGACCTTGACGACGCCGTCGGTCCGGACGAGCAGGTTGTCCGGCTTCAGGTCCCGGTGGACCAACCCCAGCGGGGCCTGGTTGCGGTCGCGCGCGTTGTGGGCGTAGTGCAGGCCATCGCAGGCCTGGGCCACGACGTCGAGCGCGGCCGCGGGGGAGAGCGGGCCGTCGCGCTGCACGATGGCGGCCAGGCTGTTGCCCTCGACCAGCTCGAGCACCAGGAAGCGCTCGTCGCCCTCCAGGAAGTAGTCCTCGGTGCGGACCAGGTTGCGATGGTCCAGACGGGCCCCGACCCGCGCCTCGCGCGCGAACAGCTTCCGCCGGACGTCGACCTCTTCGCTCGTGCCCCCGCCCCGCAGGACCTTGATCGCGTGGTCCCGGGCGAACCCGTCCGGGCCGTCTCGCTGGGCTCGGAAGACGCAGCCCATCGCCCCGGAGCCGAGCACGTCCACCAGTCGGTAGCCGCCGACGGCCAGCGGCAGGTCTCGGGGGTCCAGCTCGGCGAAGCGACGGGGCACGCGCGCAACAGCATGCCACCGCGCACCGGTCGCGCGGGCGCGATCCGGGTCAGTTCGCGAGCAGCACGTCCCAGGCGGCGGCCGACACCACGCTCGCCTCGCTCAAGAAGTCGTTGCACAGCGCCGTGACGACCGCCCCGTCGGCGGTCGAGCCGGTCTCGCCTTCGAGCGAGAACAGGTCGCTCTGGAAGCCCTGGGTGCTGCCGGTGTGACCGACGTACCGCCCCTCCTCGGCGGTCCGGAGGTAGACGCCGAGCCCGTAGCCCGCCGGCGCCCCCGAGGGCGTGCCCGCGTCGGTGAGCATCGCCTCGAGCCCCCCGTCGCTCAGGACCTCGCCGTCCAGGAGACCCCGCTGCCAGGTCGCGAGGTCGGCCGTGGTGCTCACCAGCCCTCCGCTCGCCCAGCTCCAGGAGGTGTCGATGGCGTCGGTGACATCGACCCCGTCCAGGTGCCCCCGGACGATGCCTCCGGGCCGGGACTCGGGACCCTCGAAGTAGGTCTCGCCGAGCGCCAGCGGGTCGAGCAGCCGAGCGCGCACCGCCTCGTGCCACGCCAGGCCGGTGACCTGCTCCGTGATGAGCCCGAGCAGGTGGAAGTTGGTGTTGCTGTACGACCAGCCCTCCCCGGGCGGGAACAGCGGCGGCTCGGCGACCGCGACGGCGACGATCTCCTCGGGTGGCGTGAAGTCCGTCAGGTGGACCACGAAGTAGGTGGTGTCGGTGTAGCTGGGGATGCCGGAGCGGTGCTGCAGCAGCATGCGCACGGTGACCCGGTCGCCGTCGGGCACCAGCCCCGGCAGGTAGTCCTCGACGACGTCGTCGAGGTGGACGTCGCCCTCGTCGACGAGTTGGAGGATCACCGCGGCGGTGAACGTCTTGGTGATCGAGCCGATCCGGAACCGGTCACCCGTCTCGGTCGCCCGTCCGGTCGCCGGATCCGCGTAGCCGACCGCCCCCAACCAGCGGGCCCCGTCGGCCCGCTCGACGCCCAGCACCGCGCCGGGACAGCCGACCTCCACGGAGGACAGCGCCAGCGCGTGCTGGAGGTCGTCACCGAGCGCCGGGGGGAACTCGGGCCGCTCGGGCTCGGGCTCCGGGGACGCGGGGCACGCGCAGAGCAGCGGGAGGAGGAGCAGGGACCAGCGGCGCACGGGACGACTCTACGACGGGGCCGGGCCCGAGGCCGCCGGGCCCGGCCCCCGGCTCGTGAGGGCGAGCGCGACCGCCATCAGCGTGATGCCGCATCCCACGACGGTCGCCCCGGGCGGGACCTCCGACAGGAGGAAGATCCCCAGGATCGTGGACCCGACCGGCTCGCCGACCGTCGACAGACCGACCACCGTCGGCGTGGTGTGGCGCACCGACCAGGTGAGCAGAGAGTGGCCGACCAGCTGGGGCAGGAGGGCCGCGGCGGCGAGCCACCCCCACGCCTCCCTGGAGACCGGGAGGGGATCGACGCCGAAGAGCACGGCGGTGAGCAACAGCGCGACGCCGCCGACCGCGGTCGCGACCCCGGTGAACCCGAACACGTCCAGGTCCAAGCCGAGCCGTCGCACGATGAGGAGGTAGCCCGCGATCGCCGCGCAGCCGAGGAGGGCGAGGGCGTCGCCGGCCAGGGCGGTCGGGCTGCTCCCCAGGTCGGTGCCGCCGATGATCGCGACCCCCACCGCGGCGAGCGCCAACGCCAGCCAGAGGCGCCCCGTCGGCCGGTCCCTGCCGGTCGCGACGGCGACGATGGCGAGGAGCAGCGGCGTAGCCGTCACCAGGGTCACCGACGCCGCCACCGTCGTGAGCTCCAGCGACGCGACCCACGCGCCGAAGTGCACGCCGTACAGCAACCCCGCCGCTGCGCCGGCCTTGACGTGGGCGGTCGGGAGCCGCCCCGCGAGCCGCGCCCGGAGCACGAAGGGGGACAGCGCCGCGGCGGCGATCACGAGCCGGATCCCGGCCGACGTCAGCGGGTGGGTCGGCGACGCCTTGCGGAAGAAGATCGCCGCGAACGAGATCGCCGCGACCGCGACGACCAGGGCGACGGGGACCAGCGCGCGGTCCTTCGGGGCGGCGGGAGCGATGGACCTCGATACCCAGCCGACGGGTGCGAAGCAAGCTGCCCCGATCCGGGCACCGACTGCCCCACAGGAGGGCAGCGGCCGGCCGACGAGAGATCCGGATCGACGGACGTCGACCATAGACCCCGGGTGGCACGGCTCTTGGAGGGGAGACGCTCAGACCCTTCCGGAGGATCCGTGGACCCCCAATTGAGCGCTGGCGACACCGCCTGGATGCTGACCTCGACCGCCCTGGTCGTGATGATGACCCTGCCTGGCCTGGCCCTGTTCTACGGCGGCATGGTCCGCAAGAAGAACGTGCTCGGCACCCTGATGCAGAGCTTCGCGATCTGCTGCCTGGCGTCGGTGCTGTGGATGGTGGCGGGCTACTCGCTCGCCTTCTCCGAGGGGAGCGCGTTCGTCGGCGGCACCGACCGCTTCCTGCTCCGCGGGCTGACCGTCGACTCGCTCAGCGGCTCCATCCCCGAGGCGCTGTTCGTCAGCTTCCAGCTGACGTTCGCGGTGATCACGCCGGCGCTCATCACCGGCGCGTTCGCCGAGCGGATGAAGTTCTCGGCGATGCTGTGGTTCTCGGGTCTGTGGCTGCTGCTCGTGTACGCCCCGGTCTGTCACTGGGTCTGGGGCGGCGGCTTCCTGGGGGACGACGGCGTGCTCGACTTCGCCGGCGGCACGGTCGTGCACATCAACGCTGGCGTGGCAGGGCTGGTCGCCGCCATCGTGCTCGGCCCCCGCAAGGGCTTCGGCAAGGTCGCCCTGCACCCTCACAACCTGGTGCTGACCGTCATCGGCGCGTGCCTGCTGTGGGTCGGCTGGTTCGGCTTCAACGCAGGCTCCGCCCTCGCGGCGAACGGAAGCGCCGCCATGGCGCTGCTCGTGACCCACATCGCGGCCGCCGCGGCGGGCCTGGCGTGGGTCGGCGTCGAGTGGGCGACCCACGGCAAGCCGAGCGTGCTCGGCATCGTCACCGGCGCGGTCGGCGGGCTGGTCGCGATCACCCCGGCGGCGGGCTTCGTCGGCCCCGCAGGCGCGCTGGCGATTGGCGCGATTTCCGGTGTCTGTTGCTATCTTGGTGCCACAACCCTGAAGAACAAGCTGAAGTATGACGACAGCCTCGATTGCTTCGGCGTGCACGGCGTCGGCGGCCTCGTCGGCGCGGTGCTCACGGGCGTGTTCGCGGTCGAGGCGATCGGCGGCACGGCCGGCGGGATCGAGGGCAACTGGGGCCAGGTCGGCACCCAGGTGTGGGGCATCGTGGCGACCGTCGGCTACGCCGCCGTGCTGACCTTCGTGATCCTCAAGGGGCTGGACGTCACGCTCGGCCTGCGGATCGACGACGAGGCGGAGACGGTCGGCCTCGACATCGCCGAGCACGGCGAAGCCGTCCAGTAGCGGGGCGAGGCCGCTACGCCGGCGAGAAGGTCGAGACCCCCTTGACCCAGGGGTCGACCCCCAGGGGCTTGCCGAGCTGCGGGAACGCCCGCTGCGGGCAGTCGGTGCGGGGGCAGAGCCGGCAGCTGACGCCGATCCGGGCGGCCGTGTCGAGCCGGCTCAGGTCCATGCCCTCGCTGTAGACCATCTCCTTGGCCCGCTCGACCTCGCACCCCAGCGCGATGGCGTGCATCGAGTGAGGGGCTCCGAACCCGCCGCGGCCCTTGGGCACCGTCCGCGCGATGCAGAAGTAGTGGCGACCGTCGGGCATCACCGACAGCTGGCGCCGGAAGATCCCCGGGGTCAGGAACGCCTGGAAGACGTTCCACAGCGAGCAGGCCGCCCCGAAGCGGGCGAACCGGATGCCGGTCGCGCTGAACTTCTTGCTGATGTTCCCCGCGATGTCGACCCGCACCATGTGGAAGGGGATGCCCTCGGCGCCGGGCCGCCGCAGCGTGGTCAGCCGATGACAGACCTGCTCCAGGCTGACCTTGAAGCGGTGGCCGATGAGCTCGAGGTCGTAGCGCTCCGTCTGCGCCGCGACCAGGAACTCCCGGTAGGGCATCAGCACCGCCCCGGCGACGTAGTTGGCGAGCGCCACGCGGGCCAGTCGCTGGGCGTCCCCACCGCTCAACCCCGCGTTGCGCACGATGTGGTCGAGGAGATCGCCGCAGGTGAGCAGCGCGGCGACGTGGGCGAGCTGGAAGTTGCGCGACCGGGGGGGCAGGGTCTCGCTCAGCGCGAGCGTTCGTCGCTTTGGGTCGAAGTGGCGGAGCACCCCGTCCTCGTCGCCGACGCGGGTGACGCGCACGTCCACCATCAGCTCGTCGCGGAGGTAGGCGACCAGCCCCGGGTAGAGGTCGCTCAGGTCGAGCCGCGCGGTGCTCCAGATCTGCTCTGCGACCTCCTCCAACTCGGCGAAGTGGTTGCCCCGCTCCTGGACGAGATCGCTGACCTCCTCGCTGGGCACGCTGCCAATCCCGGCCCCGTCCGGCTGCGCCCCGTCGGCGGTCCCCCGGCCGGTCTGGCTCTGCTTCAGGGCGTCGTACAGCGAGCGCACGGCTCGGGCGACGGACGGGCTGTGGTCGACGAAGTCACGGATGTCGACGTTGGCGAGCCCGTGGTCCTCGAAGACCGGGTCGCCGAAGACCTCCATCAGGTCCTCCGACAGGTGCGCCCCCTTGGCCTCGGCGAACTCGCTGACGTCGACCCCGAAGTAGCGGGTCAGCTTGATCAACATCGCCGCCGAGACCGACCGGTGGTTGTGCTCCAGCAGGTTGACGTAGCTGGCCGAGACGCCCAGCCCTTCGGCCAGCTTCGCTTGCGTGATCCCCTGGCGGCGCCGCAGCGTGCGGATCCGCGCCCCGAGCTTCAATCGTTCAGCCATGTAAAGACATTACCAGTTTACAAACCGGTTCTTTACATATCTTGACATCGATACATCCATTGTTTGGAAGTTCTCTTGTCGGTCCCGCGTCGGATGTAAAGACTTGACTCGTGACGCCGCTGAGGCGAACGACCCCGGAGACGCCATGGAGCTTTCGACCTACGAGAACGAGACCCGGCCCATCACCCGCTCCTGCCGGGTGCTCGGGACGATGCGCCCTGAATACAAGACGGTCCTGAGCCGGGAGGCGCTGGACTTCGTCGCCGAGCTGGCGCGTCGATTCCGCCCGCGGGTCGAAGAGCTGCTGACCCTGCGGCGCGTCGTGCAGAGCCGCTTCGACGCCGGCATGAAGCCCTGCTTCAAGCCCGAGACGGCCCACGTGCGCAACTCCTCCTGGACCTGCGCCCCGCTGCCCGCCGACCTCCAGGACCGGCGGGTCGAGATCACGGGCCCCGTCGACCGCAAGATGATCATCAACGCGCTCAACAGCGGCGCCAGCGTGTTCATGGCGGACCTCGAGGACAGCAACGCGCCGACGTGGAGCAACGTCGTCGACGGCCAGGTCAACCTGTACGACGCGGTCCGCCGCAGCATCGAGTTCGTCGCCCCGACGACCGGCAAGGAGTACAAGCTCAACGACGAGACCGCCGTCCTGATGGTCCGCCCCCGCGGCTGGCACCTGTGGGAGAAGCACGTCTCCGTGGACGGCAAGGCGGTGCCGGCGGCGCTGTTCGACTTCGGCCTGTACTTCTTCCACAACGTGCGCGAGCTGCTCGCCCGCGGCACGGGCCCCTACTTCTACCTGCCCAAGCTGCAGAGCCGCCTCGAGGCGCGCCTGTGGAACGACGTGTTCGTCTGGTCCCAGGAGATGCTCGCCATCGAGCAGGGCACCATCAAGGCGACCGTGCTCATCGAGACGCTGCCCGCGGCGTTCGAGATGGACGAGATCCTGTGGGAGCTCCGCCAGCACAGCGCCGGGCTGAACTGCGGGCGCTGGGACTACATCTTCAGCTACATCAAGACGTTCCGGGAGCACCGGGAGTTCGTGGTGCCCGACCGCGGCGATGTCGGCATGACGCAGCCGAACATGGCGGCCTACACCAGGCTCTGCATCAAGACCTGCCACCGCCGCGGCGTGCACGCGATGGGCGGCATGGCGGCGCAGATCCCGATCAAGAACGACCCCGAGGCCAACGACGCGGCCATCGCGAAGGTCCAGGCCGACAAGCTGCGCGAGGCGCGGGACGGCCACGACGGCACGTGGGTCGCGCACCCCGGCCTGGTGCCCGTCGCCAAGGTGATCTTCGACGAGTACATGCCGCAGCCCAACCAGATCGACAAGCAGCTCGACATCACGGTCACGGACGCGGATCTGCTGGCGCTGCCCTCGGGCACCATCACCGAGGCGGGGCTCCGCCAGAACGTCAACGTCGGCACGCTGTACCTCGAGGCGTGGCTCGGTGGGCAGGGCTGCGTGCCGCTGTACAACCTCATGGAGGACGCGGCCACGGCCGAGATCAGCCGGACCCAGGTCTGGCAGTGGATCCGCCACGGCGCGAGCCTCGACGACGGCCGCGAGATCACCCCCGAGCTGTTCCAGCAGATCCTCGACGAGGAGCTGAGCAGCATCGAGCGGGCGGTGGGGGCCGAAGCGTTCGCCGCGGGCCGGTACCGCGAGGCGGCCGAGCTGTTCGCCAACCTCTCCCTCGACAAGCACTTCGAAGAGTTCCTCACCCTCCCTGCCTACGAGCTCCTCCGCGAGACCCCGCAGGCCTGATCCCTCCACTCCTGACATCGCCCCAGACACAGGCGCGCGCGCCTGAAGGAGATCCCCATGCTCGAGACCAGCACCGAGACCAAGTCCGACAACAACGGCTCCAACGGCCACGGCCAGCACCCGTCGACCCTCGTCGGCAAGGCGCTGCACACCAACGCGATCGACACCACCACCGACTGGGACCGCATCACCGGCCCTACCGCCCCCGGCCGCTGGGACGGCATCACCCGCACCTACAGCACAGAGGACGTGCTCAAGCTGCGGGGCTCGGTGCTGATCCAGCACACGCTCGCGTCCCGGGGCGCCCGTCGCCTCTGGGAGCTGCTCCACACCGAGGCGTACGTCAACGCGCTCGGCGCCCTGACCGGCAACCAGGCGGTGCAGCAGGTGAGGGCGGGGTTGAAGTCGATCTACCTGTCCGGCTGGCAGGTGGCGGCCGACGCCAACCTGGCCGGCCAGATGTACCCCGACCAGTCGCTGTACCCCGTCAACTCCGTGCCGATGGTCATCAAGCGCATCAACCAGGCGCTCCAGCGGGCCGACCAGGTGGAGCACGCCGAGGGCGGCGCCGAGCGTGACTGGTTCGCGCCGATCATGGCCGACGCCGAGGCCGGCTTCGGCGGCCAGCTCAACGCGTTCGAGCTGATGAAGTCGATGATCGAGGCGGGCGCCGCGGGCGTGCACTTCGAGGACCAGCTGGCGGCGGAGAAGAAGTGCGGCCACCTCGGCGGCAAGGTGCTCGTGCCGACGTCCCAGTTCATCCGCACCCTGGTCGCCGCGCGCCTCGCCGCCGACGTCCTGGGCGTGCCGACCATCCTGGTCGCCCGGACCGACGCCAACAGCGCCGGCCTGATCACCAGCGACGTGGACGAGCGGGACCGCGAGTTCATGACCGGCGAGCGCACCCCCGAGGGCTTCTTCCGGACCAACGCCGGCCTGGACCAGGCGATCGCCCGAGGTCTCGCCTACGCGCCCTACGCCGACCTGATCTGGTGCGAGACGAGCCACCCCGACCTGGACGAGGCGCGCCAGTTCGCCGAGGCGATCCACGCTCAGTTCCCCGGCAAGATGCTCGCGTACAACTGCTCCCCGTCGTTCAACTGGCGGCAGCACCTGGACGTGGAGACCATCGCGAAGTTCCAGAAGGAGCTCGGGGCGATGGGCTACAAGTACCAGTTCGTCACCCTGGCCGGCTTCCACGCCCTGAACATGTCGATGTTCGAGCTGGCGAGCGGCTACCGGGAGACCGGCATGACGGCCTACAGCGAGCTGCAGGAGCGCGAGTTCGCGGCGGCGCCGTCCGGCTACACCGCCGTGCGACACCAGCGCGAGGTCGGCACCGGCTACTTCGACGAGGTCCGCGAGGTCATCGCCGGCGGCGAGAGCAGCACGTCGGCCCTGGCCGAGAGCACCGAAGCCGAGCAGTTCTAGTCCCGGGCTGCGCCTCCCCGCTGCGGGGGGGCGCAGCCGGGCCTCGCCGTTGACGAGCCCGGCGACCTCTTCTACGGTTGCCCCGCCACTGAGGGAGCGGCACCGAGGTCTCGTGCATCCGACTCTCCGGCTCCCGTTCTCGTTCCTGATCTCCTTCGTCCTCGCCGCGGCCCTCTCGGGTTGCTACGGCGTCTGGGGCTCACCCCCCGAAGCGGAGGACCCCTCCGAAGACGCCGAGTCCAAGGGCGGCGGCGTCTACGCGGCCGAGGCGGGGGACTCCGGCTCGGCGTGCGACCCCGGTGAGATCGAGGACTGCGACGGCGTCTGTGCGCCGGCCGACTGGATCGACGACGGGTACTGCGACGACGGCAGCTATTCCTACGGCGGCGAAGCCATCCACCTGGACTGCGCCGAGTACGAGTGGGACGGCGGCGACTGCCCGCCGGGCGACGACCCGGGAGACGACGACGACGACGTCACCCCGGACCCGTCGGTGCCGGGGTGGGGCGATGACTGCTCCCCCGGGCTGAACGACACGGTCGCCACCGCGGTCGGCGTGCAGGTGATCGACGGCCAGACCTACGCGGGTGAGATCTGCGCCGGCGACACCGACGTGTTCGTCCTGAACCTGCCGCCGGAGACGTGGGCGAGCGTGGAGCTCGACATCTCGGGCTCGGGCAGCGGCGGCTCCGACCTGGACCTGTACGAGCTGGTGGCGGACGGCCAGTCGGTCCAGAACAGCTACACCACCAACGGCTACGAGCGGCTCGCGGTCTACAACCAGACCGCCTCCCCCCGACAGCACGTCTTCCAGGTCCATCCGTACCAGGGGGCGACGGCGTCGTACGAGGTGGTCGTCCGGGCGTCGGCCTACCACGACGGCATGGAGTGCGACGACTTCTACTCGGGCTCCCCCGCCGAGGGCGGCCCCTGCAACCTCATCATGCAGTTCCCCCGGTCCAACGGGACGTTCGAGGGGTCGTACCCCGAGCACCCGCCGGTCTGGAGCTCCGTCCGCCGCGAGGTCGCCTACCTCATCCGCTGGGCCGCCGACGAGGTGATGGACCGGTACCCCGGCACGACGCCGCTGGGGCTGCTCGACATGAGCGAGAAGGACGGCTCCACCCCGGGCACGCTGGCCGGCAGCCTCCGCCACCCGTCGGGGACCCACGTCAACGGCAACGACATGGACGTCGCCTACTACCAGAACGACGGCGCCAACAACGGCGACATCGTCTGCCCGTCCCACAACGGCCAGTTCTGCACCGGCCCGGCCACCCTGCTGGACGCCGAGCGGACCGCCTACTTCCTCGCGCAGATCTTCCTGCACCCCGACCTGCGGATCGTGGGCGTCGACCCGGTGGTCGCGGACGACGTGATCGAGGCGGCGGACGACCTGCTCGCGTCGGGAGCCATCTCCCAGTACCAGCGCAACCGGTTCGACTCGAAGCTGGCGTGGGGGAGCGGCTGGCCCTTCCATCACCACCACCTGCACTTCAGCTGGGACTGGGAGGCGGGCTGGTACTCGGGCGGATCGGTCCTCCCCGACGGATGCATGGTCGAAGCGAGCGTGGTCGAGGTGACGAAGGAGCCGGCGTTCAGCCTCGTCCCGCAGCTCGGCTCCTAAACGGCCCCTCATGATCATGAGGCCCCGGGAGCGGGGAGGATGGAGGGCCGAGGTCAAGGACCGAAGAGGGAGCGGGGCTTGCCCCCCGTGACCGATGAGGGACGCAGGAATCGGGTCTCCAGACCCGCGCGGAGGGCCTCAGTATTGTGAGGGGCCGTTCAGGCCTCCGCCGAGCCAGGCCGAGGAGGAGCAGCCCCCACAGCGGGATGGTCGTGCCCCGGTCCGTCACGTCGCAGGTGCAGCCGGGAGCGATCGGCAGGTCGTCGTCGTCGTCCCCGTCGTCGTCGTCGTCGTCGCCCGAGGAGTCGTCGTCGTCGCCGGGGTCCACCTCCGCGTCCCCGTCGACGCAGTCGTCGTCGATGCCGTTGCCCGGGATCTCGGTGCCGGCGGGGTTGGCCAGCGGGGTCGTGTCGTCGCAGTCGCCGCCGCCGAGCACCCCCGGCACGCCGTGGTCGACGAACGGCTCGCAGGCGACCCAGCCGTCCCCGTCCAGGTCGAGCTCGTCGTCCATCGGGCCCGAGGCGCAGTCCGTGTCGCCGCCGTCGCAGACCTCGTCGGCGCCCGGGTTCAGGTCGGCGAGCAACGGCTCGCAGTCGATCGTGTTGCCGTAGCCGTCGTTGTCGACGTCCGGGTCGGTGCAGTCCGGGTCGTCGTCCCCGTCCAGGTCCGGGTACTGGTCGACGAGGGAGCCGTCGCAGTCGCTGTCGACGGTGTCGCAGAACTCGTCGGCGCCGGGGTGCACGTCGTCGTCGTCGTCGTCGCAGTCGTCGTCGCAGGCCGAGTGCCCGTCGGAGTCCAGATCCGTGGCCGGGTCGTCGCCGTCCGCCGCGCCGGAGCAGTCCTCGTCGACGTCGTCGTCGTCGCAGACCTCGACGGCGCCGTGGTGCACGAGCGGGTCGTTCGGCGCGCAGTCGGTGTCGTCGGGGTCGCCGTCGCCGTCGGCGTCCAGGCTGCCGCGGACGTGCACGCCCAGGGGGCGGCCGACGTCGCCGGTGCGCCAGGGGCCGACCCGCCGGGGCGGGGCGGAGGCGCCGCTGAAGGCGAGCCGCGCCCGCCAGTGGATCGGCGTGCCGGGGGCCAGACCGGTGACCGGCACGACGTACTCGATCCCCGCCGGGCCGGTGTGGTCCAGGCCCGACTCGACGAGGCCCGCCCCGTCGAACGGCACGCCGTGGGGCTTCACCTCGACCTGCACGCGGAGCCGGACCGGCCCCCGGGTCGGGCGGACGAACCAGCGCACGTCGAACGAGTCGGAGCTGGACTGACCGCCGACCGCCAGCGGGGTGGTGGAGCCCGCCTGGAAGGCCCGCGGTCGGGTGGTGACCGGCTCGGTGCCGTCGCTGCTGCCCCCCATCCAGACGTGTACCGCGCCGCCCGCCGGGGCGCCTTCGGAGAGGCCCTGGTCGGTCACGTACAGGTCCGAGAAGCCGTCGCCGTCGAAGTCGGCGAAGACGAGGCCTTCGCCCAGGTCGTCGTTGTCCAGCGGGGTGGACCAGCAGGGCGCCGACGGCAGCGCGCCGGGCGCCCCGCAGTAGATGACCAGGTCGCCGGCGCCGGCCCAGCCGTGGGCGCCGACCGCGAGGTCGGGCGAGCCGTCCGCGTTGAAGTCGCCTCGCCCCGCGAGCCCCCCGCCGAAGCCGAACAGACCATCGGCGTGGACGGTCGGGACCCCGGGGCCGGCGGCGCCGCCGGGGTAGAGCCACGCGCGGCCGCCGAAGTCGGCGTACCAGTCCGAGCCGACGACCAGCTCCTCGTCCCCGTCGCTGTCGAGGTCGCCGGCCGGGGCGAGGGCGTTGCCGAACCGGCCCTCCGGGTCGTCGCCGAGGGCCGACCAGCCGGGGCTGACCGCGATCCCCCCGGTGGAGCCGAAGTAGACGGAGACCGCTCCGGCGTCGAGGTCCGCGGTGTCGTGGCGCGGCGCCGAGACGGCGAGGTCGTCGCAGGCGTCCCCGTCGAAGTCGCCGATGGCGACCTGGGCGCCGAAGTCGGCGTCCGCCTGGCTCCCGGTTCGCTGATCCACGGTGGCGCCGAGGCCGACGCTGTCGCCGTACCAGACCCGGACCGACCCGGACCCGCCGGGTGCGCCCGCGGCGAGATCGGAGAAGCCGTCGCAGTCGAGATCGCCAGCGGCGAGGCTGACGCCGACCTGCTCGCCCGTGGCGGTGCCCTCGAACGCGAACGAGGAGGAGGACTGCAGGCCCGCCGGGCCGCCGAGCCAGACGAGGACCTGGCCGGCGTCCTCGATGCCGCCGGCGGTGTCCCATCCGTCGGCGCCGGCCGCCAGGTCGACATAGCCGTCGCCGTTGAAGTCGCCGGCCGCGCCGCCGAGCCCGAGGCGCGCGCCCGCCTGGCCGCCCAGCTCCGCCCAGCCGGCCGAGGCGGGCACGCCGTCGTCGCCGTACCAGACCTCGACGCGGCCCTGGTTGCTCAGGCCGGCGTCGTAGGTGGAGTCGCGCAGCACGAGGTCGTCCTGCCCGTCGCCGTCGAAGTCGCCGGCCGTGCCGGTCGGGCCCGAGGTGCCGAGGTTGCCCGAGTCCGAGGCCCCCAGGAGCGTCCACTGGGGGGCGTCGGTGAGCGTCGGCGGGGCGCCGAAGTGGAGGAGCGCCTGGCCGTAGTCCTCGTCCGCCGTCGGCTCCCACCAGGGGGCTCCGATCAGCAGGTCGTCGAACCCGTCGCCGTCGACGTCGCCGGCGGCGTCCACGCTCTCCGCGTAGCCCTGGTACCCGCTGGCGGAGTCGCTCATGCCGGTCCACGAGGGGGCCAGCGGCAGCCCGGCCCCGCTGCCCGCGAACAGGAACGCCCGCCCCTGGGGGCTGGTCGAGTGGTCCGACGAGCCGAGCACGAGGTCCGCGTAGCCGTCGCCGCCCAGGTCGCCGGCGCCCCTCACGGGGAGGATGTGGGCGCCCGGCTCGTCGGTCTCGAAGGTCCAGGCGGCGGCCGACGCGGGTCCGAAGGCGGTGCCGGGGTGGAGATCCGCCCGGCCTTCGTTGGGCTGCGGGTTGGACCAGCCGAAGCTGCCGACCGCGAGGTCCGGGAGGCCGTCTCCGTCGACGTCCCCCGCGGTGCCGAGGCGGGTGCCGAGGCGGGCGTCGGCGTGGGTGCCGAAGGCCTCCCAATCGGGGGTGGCGTCGGGGCCGCCCGGGCCGCCGAAGAAGAAGCGCGCGGTGCCGATGTCGAGGCCGACGGAGACGCTGTCGAACCGGCCGAAGCCGACGGCGAGGTCGTCGTAGGCGTCTCCGTCGACGTCGCCGGCGGGGGCGACGACGCCGCCGCAGTCGGCGTGGCCGCAGCCGTGCACCCAGTCGGGGGACGCGCCGGGCCCCGACGCGCCGAAGAAGACGAGCACCGGCCCTTCGCCGGGCACGTCATGATCGAGCCCGAAGGCGCTCACGCCGATGTCCGACAGGCCGTCCCCGTCGACGTCGCCCACGGCGCCGGCGAAGCCGCCGAGCCCCGCGTTCTCCTGGTCGGGCTCGTAGCTCCAGCCGGGGGTGGGAGGCAGGCCCGCGGCGGAGCCGAAGTACAGCTCGGCCTTGCCCTCGTTGTTCTCGGGCCCGTCCCAGGTGGACGCGGTGACGAGCACGTCGTCGAAGCCGTCGCCGTCGACGTCGCCGGCCCGCCAGCCGGCGAGGTTCACCGACTCCTGGCCGCCCGTCGTGCTCCAGGTCGGGCTGGTCGAGGGGCCGCTGGGGGAGCCGGCGTACAGCCGGACGATCCCCTCGTCGACGAACGCCCCGTCGTATTCGTGGCTGGAGACGAGCACGTCGTCGAAGCCGTCGCCGTCGACGTCGCCGGCGCCCCGCACCACCCGGCCGACCCGCTCGCCGAGCTGGGTCCCCTCGACGGTCCAGGCGGGGGCGGAGTCGAGCAGCGGCTCGCCCCGACTCGACAGCGCCGACGGCCCGTCCGCGCAGCCACCGAGGGCCACGGCGAGCGCTGCGATCGACCCGGCGCGGGGGGGGGGAGCCACGGGCGACATGGTAGCGGTCAACCGTCGAGCCGCGCCCGTCGCGGTCGCTGCCCGGTTGGACTACAACGGGGGCGGAGGGCCCATGACCGCACGACTCAGCACCCACCCCATCCACCTCGGCCTCGGCCTCGGCCTCGGCGCCACGGCCGTCGCCCAGCCGGAGACGGCGCGGTTCATCACCGCCGGCATGGGCACGGAGATGAGGCAGCGCTGAACCCCCGCCGGTCGTAGGCTGGCCCCGTGCTCGACGACACGAAGACGGGCCGGGAGGTCGACGACTCCACGAAGCAGGAGCGGCGGCTCTGCTGCGCCGCCTGCGCCACGCCGGTCGGCTCCCGCGACGACGCGTGGTCCCCCGACGGCGGCCCGGTCGAGCGGGTCTTCTTCAACCCCGCCGGCATCGTCATGAAGGTCGTCACCCTGGCGACCGCGAGCAACCTGGCGTTGGTCTCCGACCCCACCGACGAGTTCACCTGGTTCGACGGCTTCGCGTGGCGCATCGCCGTGTGCGGAGGCTGCGGCCTGCACCTGGGGTGGCGGTTCCAGCCCGCGGCGGGGGCGGGGGCGACGTTCTGGGGGCTGCTGGTGGAGCGGCTGCGGGAAGGCTGAGGCGAGGCCTCCCTTCAGTCGATGTCCCCGTTCAGCTCGAACCCGGTGACGGTCTGCACCGACAGGTCGAACGGCTGCACGAACGAGATGCGCCCCAGGTCGTGCTGCTGGGAGACCCAGCCGAGCGCCTGCTCGGGCCCCTCATCCAGCGGGATCATGCCGATGTGGACCGGCTGGGACGGCACGGTGACGTCGTCCACGAGCCGGGTCTCGTAGTCGATCACCCCCACGTTCCGGTCGCCCTCCATGATGAACAGCGAGTAGCGGCCGTCGATGCTCGTCGTCCACTTCCTGGGCCGGTTGGCGAGCATGACCGGGTTGGTGATCCAGGACTCCAGGTCGACGACCGTCAGGGCGAAGCGGTCCGTGAACAGGTCGTCCTCGCCCTCGGCGTCCTCCAGGGTGTGCACGATCAGCGCCGATCGCCCGTCGGGGCTCGCGGCCACCGCGCGGATGGGCTTGGTGAGCCGATGGCGGTGCATCTCGTCGGTCGCCCGGTCCCACAGCGTGACCTGGTCCTCCCGCGCCGCCGTCGTGAACAGCAGCCCCTGGTCCCCGCTCGGGGAGAGCACGAGGCTGCCGATGATCGTGTCCGAGGGGGTCTCCAGGATCAGGGGCTCGCTCCCCCCCGGATCACCCGCGTCGAAGATGCGCAGCTCCTGGCTCCCCCGGGAGACGACGATGACCTCGCCCCCGTCGCTGCTCAGGTCGAGATCGGTGGGCGTCTCGCCGCCGTCCAGCTCGACGAGGGCGCCGTCGTCCAGGTCGATCGCCTGGATGACGTTCGACCCGTGGTAGCGCACGAACGCCCAGTGGGCCCCCGGCGGGACCTCGACCTCCGCGGCCACCGGCGGGTCGATCGGATCGGCGCCCAGGTCCAGCAGGTTGAGGGTGATGCTGTCCCCGGAGAGGTCGGCGACCGTGAGGTGGGTGTCGGAGACGACCACCGCCCGCTCGCTGCCGATGGGGAAGATCACCTGCTTGGGGTTGAAGCCGACGGAGAAGGACTGGACCGTCAGCGCCAGGGTGTCGACGAAGGAGACCTCCGTGAACGACCGCACCCCCTCGATGTCGAAGTTGGCGTCCTCCAGCCCGGCGTTGAACCAGGCGACGACCCAGCGGCCGTCGGGGCTGATCGCGATGTAGTTGAAGTCCTCCCGGACCTCCAGGTCCACCACGTCGCTCGACAGCACGTCGATCACCGACACGGTGTCCTCGCCTGCGTTGAAGGTCACCGCCCGCTGGTAGTCGGCGGACACCACCACCTGCACCGGCTCGTCGCCGACGTCGATGGTCTGCACCTCCCGGGTGAAGGCGTCGATCCTGGAGACCGTGTCGCGGTCCGGGTTGGCCACGAACACGAAGACGTCGGTGCCCCGCGGCTCGGAGGACAGGAAGTCGTCCTCCTCCTCGGGGGGGGGCGTGTCGTCGTCGTCGTAGCTCCCGTCGCCGGGGGTGTCGTCGTCGTCGTCGTCGTAGGCCCAGTCGTCGTCGTCGTCGTCGTAGGAGTCCGACGGGCAGCCGACGAGCGACGCCACCGCCACCCCCAACGCTGCGGCCAGCCACCCTCTCGTCTCGGAGACCCGAAGTTGCCCGACCATGGCGTTCACCTCCCCCCCAGGCGTAGCAGGGGACACCCGCCTTTCCGGCGGGCAACCGGTGACACGGGAACTGCACGACACGGGACTTGCGGTGCCCTGCGGGGAGCCGGCGGTCCGGGCCTAGGGTGAAGGCCCGGACGGGCCCCGGGGGAGGAGGCGCCATGACCCGGACCTGCACCACGTCGCTCATCGCCATGCTCGCACTGTCTCTAGGCTCGGGCTGCCCGGCGCCCGGGGACGGCTACGGCTACGGCTACGACGACGACGATGACGCTGCCTACGACGACGACGACGGCTGGGACGACGACGACGACGACGGGCCGGCCGACGACGACGACACCCCGTGGGAGGAGGAGGACGACGGCAGCGACGAGCCGCCGCTGGAGGACGACGACGACACCAGCGACGACGACGACTCGGCCGACGACTCGGCGCCGCAGGAGTGCGACGGCTGGCCCGAGGAGCCGGTCGCCTGGTACCTGTCGGCCGACGACTCCAACTCCCAGGCCGACGCGACCCACCTGCGGCAGCTGATCCAGCAGGACGACCAGTACCCCCACGCGCTCCGTCCGTGGGAGTTCCTCAACTACTACGACTTCGCGTTCGAGCCCGCCGCCCCGGACGCCGTCCGGCTGGTCCCGCAGCTGCGGCCCGTCGACGGGAAGGACGGGGCGTACTCGCTGCTCGTCGGGGTCGTGGGTCCGGCGATGACCACCGGGGACCGGCCCCGCTTGAACGTGACCTTCTCCGTCGACACCTCGTGCTCGATGACCGGGGGCGGCATCGGCATGGCCCGGGAGTCGATGCACGCGGTGGCGTCCTCGCTCCGCGAAGGGGACGTCGTCTCGATGGTGCGGTGGGACACGGGGAGCTCCGTCGTGCTCGACTCCCGGGTCGTCTCGGGGCCCGAGGACCCGGTGCTCACCGACGCGATCGACGACCTGAGCACCGGCGGCTCGACCGATCTGAACCAGGGGCTCGTCGCCGCCTACACGCTCGCCGAAGCGAACTACGCGCCCGAGCAGCTCAACCGCGTGATCCTGATCAGCGACGGCGGCGCCAACACCGGGGTCACCGACGAGCAGCTGATCGCCGGGCACGCCGACGACGCCGAGGAGGAGGCGATCTACCTCGTCGGCGTCGGCACCCCGCCGGCCGACGAGTACAACGACCTGCTGATGGACACGGTCACGGACGCCGGCAAGGGCGCCTACTTCTACGTCGACCGCCCCGATGAGGCCGAGCGCGCCTTCGGACCGGGGAGGCTCGAGGCGGCGCTGGCCGTCGCCGCCCGCGACGTGCAGCTCGAGCTGACGCTGCCTCCGGGCTTCGTCATCGAGCGCTTCGACGGGGAGGACAAGAGCACCGACGCGTCGGAGGTCGACCCCCAGCACCTCGCCCCCAACGACGCGATGCTCTACCACCTGGTCCTCCTCGGCTGCGTGGAGGAGAACATCGGTGACTCCGAGTTCGGGCTGCAGGTGACCTGGGAGGACCCCATCACCCGGGAGCCTCGGAGCACGGCCCAGACCGTGACGCTGGACGAGCTGCTCGCCGGCCCCGCCGACGAGCTGCGCAAGGCGGAGGCGATCCTGCTGTACGTCGACGCGATGCAGGAGATGTGGTCGCTGGAGTACTCCGACCGGGGCGCCTACCTCGACGACGTGTACGAGCAGCTCAGCGCGGCGAGCGCGGCCGCGCCGGACGACCCCGACCTGGCGGAGGTCTTGGCCCTGGTCGGGTTGGTGCGCTCCCGGTACTGAGCCCGGGGCGGCGCGCCGCTCAGTTGTGGCGCATCGCCTCGACGGGCTGCAGCCGACTGATGCTCCAGGCCGGGTAGAGCGCGGCGCCGACGCAGAACACCACGGCGCCGGCCATGTACTGGGCCATGCGGCCGGGGGACCAGGCGCCCTTGAGCACGCTGTCCATCACGATCCCCTCCATCTCCATCGCGTCGGCGTTGCCCGTGAAGGCGGCGTAGTCGATGCCGATGTAGACGGCGTGATAGGACAGCGCCAACCCCAGGGCGAGGCCGAAGAGCGCGCCGATCAGCCCCACCACGAGCCCCTCGGCGAGCACGAGGCGACCGATCTGGCCGGGGTTCAGCCCGAGCGCCAGCATCACCCCGAACTCGCGCGTCCGCTCCAGCACGCTCATCAGCAGGGTGTTGAGCACCCCGAAGGCGGCGATGAGCCCGATGATCGCCATCATCACGTCGCCGCTGGACCGGTCCATCTGGATCATCGCCGACAGCTCCGGCAGCGCCTCCTTCCAGTTGAGGACCTCCAGCTCGGGCCGCCCCAGGAGGGCCCCGGCCCGGTCGGCCGCCTCGAACGAGTCCTGGGGATCGGCCAGGTGCAGGGTCACCTGGTGGGCGACATCGCCGGCCCCGAGCAGCTCCTGGGCGGCGCCGAGGTGGGCGAACGCGAGCCGCCCGTCGAACGAGTCCGACCCCGTCCGGTAGATCCCCCGCACGCGGAACATCCGGCTCTGCACCTCGTCGGTGCCGTTCTGACCCATGAACACGAGCTTGTCGCCGAGCTCGACGTCCAGCGCGTCGGCCATCGCCTTGCCGATGACGATGTCCCGGTCGCCGCCCCCGAACCAGGTGCCCTCGACGATCTTGTCGGGCAGGTCCTGGACCTTCGCCTCGGCTTCCGGATCGAGCCCGTTGAGCATCGCGCCGACCGACGTGCTGGTCGACGTGAGCAGCCCGCCCAGCGCGATGCGGGGGGCGACGACGCCGTCGGGGAACTCGGCCGCCAAGGCGGTCGCCACCGCCCCGGCGTCCCGGACGTGCATCGTGACCTCCTGCTCGTCCTGGTACCCGTCGGCCTGAACGACCACGTGCCCCGCCATGGAGCTGATCCCGGTGCGAATCATCGTCTGGTAGCTGCCGTTCTGGAAGTTGACGGTCCACAGCATCAGCGACAGGCCGAAGCCGATGGCCCCGACCGTGAGCAGGGTGCGGCGCTTGTTGCGCAGGAGGTTGCGGAAGGCGAGTCGGAGCAGCTTCACGTCTCTAGCCCTCCCGGATCGCGGTGACGGGCTGCAGGCGGGTGGCCCGCCAGGCCGGCCACAGCGAGGCCAGGATCGACACGCCGAACACGGCGAGCACCGGGGCGATGACGCCCGACGCGTTGACCGTGCCCCTCATCACCGGGTCCAGCGTGACCCCCTCCCAGGAGAAGCCGTCGGGCATCGAGCCGGAGAAGTCGAGCCCGTGGACGACGAGGTACCAGTCGAGCAGCCCCCCGATCGCGAGGCCGATCGCGGCGGCCACCGCGGCGAGGAAGAAACTCTCGACGACCACCAGCCAGACCAGCCGACCCGTCGACAGCCCCAGCGCCCGCAGCACGCCCATCTCGGTCGTCCGCTCGTAGACCGACATCATCATCGTGTTGATGACGCCGAACGCCGCGACGGCGAACACGATGCCGAGGAGGAACCAGGCGGTGAAGTCCCGCATGTTCATCATCTGGGCGGTCGACGGCGACGCCTCCCACCACGGCTGCACCTGCACCCCGTCGGTCGCCACCGCGGCGCGCAGGGCCGCCGCGTAGGCCTCCACCGCCTCGGCGTCCCGAGTCAGCACGGTGACGCCGTGGGCCTGGTCGGGGAGGTACAGCAGCGCCTCGGCGTCGGCGAGGTGCACGTAGCCGCCGGACCGGTCCATGGCGACGTCGCCCGTCTTGAACAGCCCCACGACCGTGTAGAGCTCGTTGCCCGTCGAGCCGTCGGTCGCCTGGGTGACCGCGACCACCTCGTCGCCCAGGCCGACCGCGATCTCCCGGGCCAGCTTGTGGCCGACCACGATCTCCTGCGCCGCGGCGTCGCCCAGGTAGCGGCCCTCCACGATCTGGTCCGGCAGGGTGCTGACCTGGCGATGCCGCGCCGGGTCGACCCCCACGACCAGGCCCCCGGCGGACATCGTCTCCCCTCCGAGCAGCGCGAAGCCGTCGATCCGGGGGCTCGCCGCGACCGTGTCGGGCAGCGCGTCGATGGCGGCGAGCAGGGCGTCCCGGTCACCGAGGGTGTCGAACACCAGCCCCTTGGCCGGGTAGTCGGGGTGGTGGACCTGGACGTGCCCCAGCTGCTCCTCGACCATGACGCGGAACATCTCCTCGAACATGCCGTCGGTCCACGCGATCATCGACATGCAGAGGGAGACGCCGATCGCCATCGCGAACGCGGTGATCAGCGAGCGGCGCTTGTGGCGCCACAGGTTCCGCCAGGCGACGGAGGCCAGGAAGCTCATCGGTCGAACTCCGGTAGGACGGAGCCTGTCTATCAGGATCGGCGGCGGAGCGCAGCGAGGGCGGGGACCAGCAGCAGGAGCCAGGTCGGGGGGGCGTCGCCGCCCTGGCTGCAGGACAGCCCGGGCGCGGGGGCGAGCCCGTCGCTCGGGGTCTGCGGGCAGTCCGGCAGCCCGTCGCCGTCCTCGTCCCCCCACTCCGCCAACAGGTCCCCGTCGCAGTCCTGGTCGCCGTCGTCGCACACCTCCTCGGCGGCGGGGTGCACGGTGCGGTTGTCCAGGTCGCAGTCGCCGTCGCACAGGCTGGCGCCGTCCCCGTCTTCGTCGGCGTCCTCGTCGGTCCCCGGGTCGCAGTCGTCGTCGACGCCGTTGCAGACCTCGACCCCGACCGGGCTGATCGCCGGGTCGCCGTCGTCGCAGTCGGCGCCGTTGCCGAGCAGCGCCCCCTCGTAGCCGTCCCCGTCGACGTCGCTGTCGACGCAGTCGGGCAACCCGTCGCCGTCCAGGTTGGGGAACTCGTCCACCTCGCTGCCGTCGCAGTCGGAGTCCTCGTCGTCGCACAGCTCCGCGGCGCCGGGGTGGACCTGGTCGTCCAGGTCGTCGCAGTCGTCGAAGTTGTCGGACTGGTTGGGGTCGTCGGTGCAGTCGCCGTCGTCGTGCTCGGCCACCCCGCTGCCGCCGTAGCCGTCGCCGTCGAGGTCCTCGCCGCAGAGCACCGAGTCGAACCCGTTGCAGTCCTGGTCGACCGCGTCGTCGAGCACCTCCTCCGCCCCGGGGTAGGCGTCGTCGTCGTCGTCGTCGCAGTCACCGCCGGCCAGGTGGAGGGCCTCCCCGTCGTCGGTGCAGTCGCCGTCGGTGGACAGGACCTCGACGTCGCCTCCGAAGCCGTCGCCGTCCCCGTCCACGAGGCAGGTGACCGTGTCCGCCCCGCTGCAGTCCTGGTCGATGCCGTCGTCGACCGTCTCGTCGGCGCCGGGGAAGGCGGAGGCGTCGTCGTCGTCGCAGTCCGTGTCGCTCACCGCCTCGCCGGGATCGTCGCAGTCGTCGTCGACCGAGATGAGGGGGGAGCCGGCCCGGCCGAAGCCGTCGCCGTCGACGTCGGGCGCGCAGACCGTCGAGTCGAAGCCGTCGCAGTTGGAGTCGGCGCCGTCGTCCGGCGTCTCCGGCGCGTCGGGGAAGATGGAGGGGTCGGTGTCGTCGCAGTCGGTGCCGACCGGGCTCTGGAGCGGGTCGTCGGTGCAGTCGCCGTCCGGGTCGAAGTTCCAGTAGGCGAGCACGCCGAAGCCGTCGCCGTCCGCGTCGGCGTAGCAGGTGACCTCGTCCGCGCCGCTGCAGTCCTGGTCGATGCCGTCGTCGGGGACCTCGCTGCCGCCCGGGAAGGCGGTCGGCTCGGCGTCGTCGCAGTCGCCGTCGACGGGGGACTCGCCGGCGTCGTCGCTGCAGTCGCCGTCGGGGGCGACCAGCGGCGCGTCGCCAAACCCGTCGCCGTCGGCGTCCTCGAAGCAGCTGACCGAGTCGGCGCCGTTGCAGTCCTGGTCGACGCCGTCGTCCAGGATCTCGGCCGCGCCGGGCCAGGCGAAGGGGTCGCTGTCGTCGCAGTCGTCGGGGTCCGTCGCCTCCCCGGCGTCGCTGCAGTCGCCGTCATCGGACAGCAGCGTGTCCGCGCCGCCCGCGTCGTCCCCGTCGAGGTCGACCTGGCAGGTGACGGTGTCGGCGCCGTTGCAGTCCTGGTCGACGCCGTCGTCGGCCACCTCGGGGGCGCCGGGGTGGATGGACGCGTCGGCGAGCGAGCAGTCGCCTGGGGCGGCGGCGATGAACGGCTCGTCGCAGTCGCCGTCGGGCTCGAGCGAGGGGTTGGTGGAGTCTCCGAAGTCGTCCTGGTCGAGGTCCTGGTAGCAGGTGACGGTGTCCGCGCCGCTGCAGTCCTGGTCGATGGTGTCGTCGGGCACGTCGACCGTGGCGCCGTCCGGGTTGATCGTCGGATCGTCGTCGTCACAGTCGCCGCCCGTCGTCACCTCCGCGCCGTCGCACAGGCCGGTCGGCTCGGGGACGCCGACGCCGCCGCCGTAGCCGTCGCCGTCGTCGTCGTCGTAGCAGAGGACGAGGTCGTCCCCGTCGCAGTCCTGGTCGACGCCGTCGCCGGAGACCTCGGGCGCGCCGGGCCAGGCGTCGCCGTCGTCGTCGTCGCAGTCGTCGCCGCCGTCCAACGAGCCGCCGTTGTCGGCGTAGGGGGCGCACTCCACCCACCCGTCGGAGTCGGCGTCGAGCTCGTCCCCGGTGGCGTCGGCGAAGTCCGCCGCGCCGGAGCAATTGGTGTCCACTCCGTCGCACGCCTCGGGCAGGCCCGGCCGGATGGTGACGCTGCCGTCGTCGCAGTCGCCGCCGCCCGCGTACCCGCCGCCGTGATCGACGAAGGAGGCGCACGCCAGCCAGGTGTCGCCGTCGGAGTCGAGCTCGTTCCCCCCGACGTCGGCGAACTCGGCCTGCCCGTCGCAGTCCTCGTCCAGCCCGTCGCAGGACTCGGTGGCGGACGGGTAGACCGCCGCGTTGCCGTCGTCGCAGTCGAGCCCGCCGTCGAACAGGCCGCCGTTCTCGACGTAGGGGCTGCACTCCAGCCGGTTGTCACCGTCGGCGTCCGACTCGTCGCCGTTGGCGTCGGCGTAGTCGGTCGACCCGTCGCAGTCCGTGTCGATCCCGTCGCACGCTTCGGCGGCGTTCGGTCGCACCGTGGTCCGGGAGTCGTCGCAGTCGCCGGCCCCGTTGAAGCCACCGCCGTTGTCCACGTAGGAGTTGCAGGCGAGCCAGTTGTCGCCGTCGTCGTCCAGCTCGTTGCCGCCCGAGTCGGCGAACTCCACGTCGTCGTCGCAGTTGGTGTCGACCCCGTCGCAGACCTCGGCCGCGTCCGGCCGGACGGCCGAGCGGCTGTCATCGCAGTCCCCGCCGCCGGCGAACCCGCCGCCGTTCTCGATGTAGCCGGGGCACTCCAGCCAGCCGTCGCCGTCGGAGTCGTCTTCGTCGCCGTCCGAGGCGTAGTCGGCCTGTCCGTCGCAGTCGTTGTCGACGCCGTCGCATTGCTCGGGGGCGCCGTTGTACGTGTCGTCGTCGTTGTCGTCGCAGTCGGTGTAGTCCGGGTCCCCGTCGTCGTCCGCGTCGGTCCAACTGCCGTAGTACGCCCACGCCGAGCCCTCGTTGCCCTGGCCGCCGGTCGACTCCCACTGGGGGGCGCCCACCACCACGTCGTCGAAGCCGTCGTTGTCGAAGTCGCCGCCGCCGGAGATCGACCAGCCGAACCGGGCGTAGCTCTGGTTGAGGTCTTCGGTCCAGTCGGCGCTGCCCGACGGTCCGCCCGAGCCGCCTTCCCAGGCCCAGGCCCGCCCCTCGTCGGTGCTCGGGTTGTCGTAGCGGTAGCTGCCGACGAGCAGCTCGTCGTAGCCGTCGCCAGTCAGGTCCCCGGCCCCGGCGACCGCGTGGCCGAAGCTGGCGTGGGCCTGGTTCGACTCCGTGGTCCAGCTCGGGCTGAGGGTGAACGCCGCGGCGCTGCAGTTGCCCGACGTCAGGTAGACGTAGACCCGCCCCTCGTCGGTCTGGCCGTTGTCGTAGCCGGGGGCGCCGACGATCACGTCGGAGCAGCCGTCGCCGTTGAGATCCGCGCCGGCCACCGCGGCCCCGAAGTTGGCCCCGGTCTGGTTGCCCTCGGTCAGCCACGAGGGGGCGGTCGCCAGGCCCCCCGAGCCGCCGAAGTACAGGTAGGCGCGCCCTTCGTTGGTCTGGCCGTTGTCGAAGTTGCGGGCTCCGATGAGCACGTCGGCGTAGCTGTCGTCGTTGACGTCCCCCGCGGCGGCGACGGCCTCGGCGAAGTAGGCGTCGGTCTGTTGGCCCTGTCCGGTCCAGTTCGGGAGCGCCGGCAGGCCCGAGGAGTGGCCGTGATACAGGTACGCCTTGCCCTCGTTGGTCTGCCCCTCGTCGAAATAGTGGGCCCCGACGAGCACGTCGTCGCACGAGTCGCCGTTGACGCTGCCGACCCCGGCGACGGCGTAGCCGAGCTCCGCGTAGGCCTGCTGCCCCTCGATCGCCCAGGCGTGGGAGCTGTTCAGGCTGGAGGAGTTGCCGTAGTAGACGAGCGCGCGCCCCTCCGACGTCTGGCCGTTGCTCCAGCCCGACGCCCCGACCACGAGGTCGTCCTTGCCGTCGCAGTTGAAGTCGCCACCCCCCAGGGACATGCCGAACAGGGCGCCGGCGCTGTTGATCTCCTCGGTCCAGGCGGCCGACGAGTTCAGGCCCGACGCGCTGCCCTTGTACAGCCACACCCGGCCCTCGTTGCTCTGGCCGTTGTCGTAGTAGGGGGCGCCGACGGCGACGTCGGCGTAGCCGTCGCCGTTGACGGCCCCGACGACGGTGACCGCGGTCCCCATCTCGGCGTTGCTCTGGTTCGAGTCGACGGCCCAGTCGGGGCTGGTAGGGAGCGGCCCGGTCAGCGCGTAGCGCGCCAGGTCGAACCGGGCCCGGTCGTCCTCGGCTTCGCACGCGGGCAGAGCGCACAGCGAGGCGAGCAGGGCGATGTGCCGGACCCTCATCCGGCTCACGCTAGTAGAGACTCACGTCCGCTGAAATGACCACGCCCGGGGTAGGGCGTCAGTGGCTCGCTTCGGCGGGCGACGCCTCCTTCGGCACGTCTATCACGCCCACGCCGTCGACGTAGCGGATGTCGGCGCCGCCGCGGGCGGCGAACGCGTCCAGCACCTGCCGGGCCTCGGTCCGCTGGCAGGGCTTCGGCTGGTAGTTCTGCAGCCGGTTGTTGATCCGGATCGGCACCAGCTCGATGCGCCGGATGGCCCCCCCGGACAGCACCATGCGGGCGAGCAGGCCGTAGCCGGGCTGCTTCTTGTCGTGCCCGAACCGGCCCGGCGTGCCGAACTGGAAGTTGCCCAGGCCGAACAGCACCGGGACGTCTCCTTCCCAGCCGAACTCCTGCGCCGCGTGGCCGTGGTGTCCGATGATCGCGTCGACGCCGGCCTTCTGGAGCCGCTCGGCGATCCGGTGCTGGGAGCCGCCGACCCCGGAGTAGTTGCCGCCCCAGTGGGGGAACGCGACGACCAGGTCGGCGCGGCTGCGGGCGTGGGCGACCGCCGGGGCGATGCCGGTCTTGTCGAACAGGAGCACCCCGGGGCGATCGTCCGTCGCGCCCCAGTCGGCCTCCCGCTTCATCCTCCAGGGCTCCATTCCGCCGAGCACCGCGACCCGGGCTCCGCCCGCCACGATGATCGCCGGCTCACGCGCCGCGGCGAGGTCGGGGCCGGTGCCGAAGTGCACGATGCCGGCCTTGTCCAGGTGCTTCCAGGTGTCCTCCAGGCCCTCGAGCCTGCGGTCCAGGGCGTGGTTGTTGGCGAGCGAGACGTGCGTGATGCCGGCGGCGTGCAGGCCGTCGACCCGCTTGGGCTTCATCGCGTAGTGCCACTTGCCGACGCCCGCGCCTTTCTTCCGATGCTTGGTGACCGGCCCCTCCAGGTTGCTCACGAGGGCCACCGCGTCGGCCGACTCGACCAGCCCCTCGAGGTGCCGGAACATCCAGTCGGAGCCGTGCTCCTTCATCCGGGCACGGATCGCGGAGCCGCCCGTCAGCAGGGTGTCCCCGGCGAACAGGATCGCCTCCTCGTCGTCGGCGAGGGGCGGGAAGCGGTCCAGCAGGGTCGTATCGGGGGGCTCGAGCCGGGAGACCCCCGCGGCGAGCGCGACCGCGACGATCGCGTAGATCAGGACCGTCGGGAGGAGGTCCCGGATGGCGGGTCGGACGGGTGCGGTCACGCGGTCTCCGGGTCGCTCCACGGCGGGGACGTCCAGCCGGTCAGGTCGTAGTCGTCCATGGCGTCGTCGACCAGGCCCGTCCAGTCGGGCATGTCGCCGTTGCGCTCGGCCATGAACAGGTTCTCGAGGCGCACGTTGTCGAAGTTCCCCGCGTAGCTGCGCTCGAAGAGCTCCTGGCGGGCGCCGAACTCGCTGCCGATGGCGTCCCAGGCCATCTTCCACAGCTTGATCCGGTCCTCCGCCTCGACGCCGCTGCCGCGGTAGTACAGGTCGATGAGGGGGCGGAGCTCGGCGTTGAGCAGGTCGTCGGCGCTGCTCGGCAGCTGGATGAAGCCGCCGGCGCCGACCAGCTCCATCAGCTCGCGGACCTTGGGGTAGATGGCGGGGCCGAGCGAGCGGACCGCGAAGATCGCCCGGTGCGAGGGCGCCACCGTGCCGTTGGGGCCCGGGTCGGGCGACGTGCAGGCGTCCCGCACGAGGGCGCCGATCATCCAGGCGTAGCCGACCACCTCGCCGATGCGGACGCGCACCCCGCGGTAGTCGATCGTGCCGTTGCAGCGGGCCATGCGGGTCAGCAGGCCGGCCATGAACTGCAGCTTGGTCGCCAGCCGGACGGCGCCGTGGAGCATCAGGTTCTGCACGACCTGGGCGTGGACGAAGAAGCGGTTGGCGCGGTCGGCGTCCCGGTAGACCAGGCAGTTCTCCCAGGGCACGAAGACCTCGTCGAACACCATCGTCGCGTCGTTCTCGTCGAACCGGGAGCTGAGCGGGTAGTCGAACGGCGAGGCCGTCGACGCCGCCAGCTCGTAGCTGGTGCGGCACAGCAGCTTGAGGCCCGGCGAGCCCGTGGGGGCGATGAACACCAGGGCGTGGGCCGAGTCGGCCTCCTCCAGGGGGACGGGGGAGAAGCTGAACACCAGGTTGCAATGGGTGAAGACGGCGGCCGTGCCGACCATCTTGGCGCCGCTGACCCAGAACCCGGCGTCGTTCTCACGCACCACGCGGACGTTGATGTCGGGCAGCTCGTGGGGCCGCTTGCTGCGGTCGACCATCGGGTTGACCCCGATGTGGTTCATGAAGAGCACGTCGTCCGCGAGCCGCGCGTACCAGCGCTCGCAGTTGGCCTGGTAGGGCTCGAAGAAGTCTGGCGCCGCGCCGAGCGAGACCGCGAGCCCGGCCTTGTAGTCGGGGCTCCGCCCCATGAAGCCGTAGTGCAGACGGGACCAGTGCCGCATCGCCCGGGCCCGGTCGAGCAGGTGGTGACGGGTGCGGGCCAGCTGGAACGCCTTGTGGGACGTGGCGCCCCGAGGCGTCGTCCACGTCAGCGTCTTCGCGTTCGCCGGATCGTGCAGCGTGTCGTAGAGGTGGGCGACCGAGCGGGCCGCCATCCGGAACGCCGGGTGGGCCGTGACGTCGTCGACCCGGGCGCCTTTCAGCCACACTTCGCGGCCGTCTCGGAGGGACTCGAGGTACTGCTGGGAGGTGAGGGCCATCGCGATGGATCGATCGGCGCGGAGGCTACAGCAGGCTCAGCCGACCGTCACCTGCGATGAGTCGAGCCGCAGCCGGGTGCGGCCGCGGCGCTTCTCGATGAAGAGCCCGTCGACACCCTGTCGACCGAGCATCGACCGGGTGTCGTGGATCAGCTTGGCCAGGGTCGAGGTCGCCTTCATCTCCGCCGCCCGCCGCCCCCAGATGCCGGCGCGGAGCGCCTCGTCGTCCAGCCAGCCGTCGGTCGTGCTGCCCTCGATGAGCGCCCCGGCGAGCACCTGGAGCAGCGAGAACCGAAGCTCCTGCTCGGTGAACCGGGCGGTCCGCACGCCGTCGTACACGACGATGTCGCCGAATTCCCCCCGCTGGGTGAGCTCCAGGCGGAAGCTGCCGTACTTGCGGCTGCGGAGCCCCGCGTCGACCGTCGCGGTCCGGTCGAGGCCGGCGGCGACGGTCAGGCGCCAGGCGGCGCCGCCCAGCTCGAACGGGTCGTCGGGCGCGAGCGTGGCCGGCTCCCCGGCGGTCAGGGGGACGCCGCGGAGGGTCACCTCGTCGTCGCGGGTGGCGACCAGCCGGCACGCGTCGTTCTCGAGGAACAGGGTCGCCACCAGCGCGCCGTCGTCCCCGGGCAGCGCGAGGTCGAAGCCGACGCCCCGGCCGAACGTGAACCGGTCCTCGCCGACGGGGTGCCGCGCCGACCCGTCGGCGCTGCAGACGGCGATGGGCGCCTTGTCCGCGGCGTCGGGCGGAGCGGCGAGATCCTCGACCGCCCAGGCGCTGTCGGGGCCGAACTGCAGCACCCCGCCCGGGGCCAGGCGGGCCCAGTCCGCGACGCGCTCACCGTCCAGGGCGGTGCCGTTGCGGGAGCCGAGGTCGCGGACGTAGAAGCCGTCGCCCCGCCACTCGATCGCCGCGTGGTACGTGCTGACGGTGTCCCCGGAGAGCACGAGGTCGTTGCTGGAGCCCCGGCCAACCCTCAAGTGACGCTCGAAGGTCTGGAGCTCGCCGGTGCGTTTGGACTTCAGGACAGCCATGGAGCCTCGGAGCGGCCGAGCCTATCACGCAGGGACGTCGTCCCCGTCCGGCTCGTCCAGGGGCGTTCGGTCGATCAGGGAGTCCTCGTCCTCGACCAGCCGGACGGGGCTGAAGTCGGTGCTCGTGTCCATCGACTGCAGGTAGCTGTCGAGCGACTCGTCGGCCTCGGAGAGCACCTGGAGCAGCTCCTCCTCGTCGGCGCAGGACCGGAGCCCGTCCAGGAACCCGGGGTGATGGATCATCCGCGCGCAGCGCCCGAGCATCCACAGCTGCACCTGGCGCTCCCTGGGCGGCGAGAGCACCACGATCGCGACGTCCACCCGCTCCCGCGAGCGGCTCGTCCACGTCAGCGGGCGGCTGGTCGTGAACACGCCGAGGCTGGTCGCCGGCAGGCCGTTCTTGGTCGCTCCGATCAGGGCGACGCCGCCGGGGAGCTGGGTCGGCTGCTGGCGCTCCCGCTTCCTCAGCTTGGAGTAGACGTTGTCGGCCATGTCGGTGCCCAGCACCTTGTTCATCCGCCGGGCGACCCGCTGCAGCAGCTGGTCCTTGTTCCTGACGTCGAGCCGAGCGCCGAACGCCGCCCACGTCGTGTAGGCCTGCAGCCCGCCGAAGGGGAGCCGGCTGGTCTCGGGGAGCTCGAAGCGCGTGTGCACCGCGTGCCGGGGGGCCTTGAGCTTGAGCACCGAGCACTTCGCCGCCATCGCGATCCGGTGCTCGGTGCTGCCCAGGAACAGGGTCGCCAGGGAGTGCTCCGGCGCGGCTCCGAGGACCAGCAGATCGTGCTTCGCGGACAGCTCGACCAGGGTCGCGACCTCGTCGGCGGTGCGCAGGATGAGGCTCTTCGTGCGGGCCCGGCAGAGCCCCGCGAGCTGCTCGTGGTAGCCGCGGAACCCCTCGATCTGCATCTCCTCGGTCGCCTCCGCGACGGGGCGGAAGAGCGTCAGCCGGCCGCCGCTGCGCTGCGCGATGCGGTCGGCCACGTGGAGGAGCAGGGAGTCGTACGGACCCGGCTTGGCGAGCACGAGGATCCGGCGGTAGCTCTCTTCGCCCCGGTCCTTGAGCAGCGCGATGTCGCACGGGGCGTGGTCGAGCCACCACGACATCGGGTGGCGGACCAGGGACGCGCGCTTGGGTTCGGGCCAGTCCAGGACGATCCACTCGGCCCGGGTCTTGGAGGCGTGCTCGCCCATCGCCCGCTTGGCGTTGTGGGTGAGCACGTCGTGGAAGGCGACCCGCACGTCCTCCTCCGCTCCGATGGCGTAGGCGGCGTCGGAGATCGCCTTGCCCTCCTCGTCCTCCTCGAGGCCGGCGACCAGCATCGTCTGCTCGGGGAGCTCCTCGAGCCGGAGCACCTCGAGCCAGCCCTCGTCGACCATCGCGGCGCCCAGCCGCATCAACCGCTCCGGCCTCCGCTCGGCGCCGAGCAGGGCGGTGATGACGCGCGGCGGCTGGTACCCGCGCTCCTCCTCCTCTTCGAGCTTGCGGGTCTCCCGCAGCACGTGGGCGGTGCCCCAGACGTGGGCGAAGGCGGACTTGCGGGCGACGCGCTGCTTGGCGTAGGCGAAGTACCAGACGGTGCCGAGGATCCCCATGGCGAGGATGCCGATGACCGCGATCCCGGCGAGCGTGCCGAGCAGCGCGAGCCCGCCCACGATCCCGACCACCTGGACCCACGGGTACAGCGGCGACTTGAACGTCGGCTTGTACCAACGCACGTTCGTCTCGCGCAGCACGATGACGGCGACGTTGACCATGGTGAAGACCATGATCTTGAAGCCCGACGCGAGCTTGGCGAGCTGCACCGCGGGCAGGAAGAAGACGAGCACGAAGAGCACCGCGCCGGTGAGCAGGATCGCCGGCAGCGGCGTGCCGAAGCGCGGGCTGAGCTGGTTCGTCCACGACGGGAGCAGCCAGTCCCGCCCCATCGCGAACGGGAACCGGGACGCCGACAGCACGCCGGCGTTGGACATCGACACCAGCCCCAGGATCGAGATGATCGCCATCACGATGAGCAGCGGCTGGCCGCCCATGTTCCGCGCGGCGTCGGCGACGGGAGTCTCCGACGTGGCGAGCACGTCCAGGTCGGCGTTGCCGACGATCACCCAGGCGATGACCGCGTAGATCGTCATGCCGGACACGTGGGCCGCGAGCATGCCCCAGGGGATGTTGAAGTCGGGGTTCTTGATCTCCTCCGCGACCGAGCAGACCTTCGTCACGCCGGCGTACGCGTTGAAGACGAAGCCGGCGCCCATCACGATGCCGAGCAGGCCGGTGGGGAAGGGGTCGTCGAAGCGGGCCGGCTCGTAGGTCGTGGTGCCCCACACCGAGAAGATCGCCAGGGCGACGAGGCAGACGCCGACGATGATCTTCTGCAGCCGGGTGGCCTTGCCGGCGCCGAGGATGTTGATCCCGACCAGCCCCACCAGGACGATCAGCGCGAGCGGCTTGAAGAGGGACGGGTCGGCGAAGATCGTCAGGTAGGCGCCGAGCCCGACGAGCACGAACGCGGTCTTGCTGGTCAGCGACGCCCAGGTCCCGAACCCGGTGATCGTGCCGACCCACGGTCCCATCGCCCGGTCGATGTAGACGTAGGTGCCGCCCGCGACGGGCATCGCGGTGGCGAGCTCGGCCTTGCTCAGGACGGCCGGGAGGACCATGAGGCCGGCGAGCAGGAACGCGAGGCTGACGTAGGGGCCGGCGATGCCGGCCGCGAACCCGGGCAGCACGAACACGCCGGAGCCGAGCATGGCGCCCAGGGCGATGCTGAACACGGCCCAGAAGCCGAGCTTTCGATCGAGTTGCTTCGCCAAGCGCTCCCCACCGATCAGTCTAACCTGGGGGAAACCCCGAGCAACGGAGCTTTACAAGGCGGGTCGACGCTCCCATCATGCCGCCGCTTCGGGCCGACGCCCGAGGCCCCGAGGGTTCCATGGATCAGCACTTCGACGTCGTCATCATGGGCGGCGGCATCGCCGGCAACCTGCAGGCCCGGCATCTCCTGCGCACCATCCCCGGCGTCCGGGTCGCCATCGTCGACCCGCGGAGCGACGACAAGATCGGCGCGGTGCACAAGATCGGCGAGTCCACCGTCGAGATCGCCGCCATCTTCATGAGCCAGGAGCTCGGCCTGGTCGACTACCTGCTCGAGAACCACCCGCCCAAGTGTGGCCTGGCGTTCCACTGGGCGAAGCAGCCGGGCCAGACCGGGTCCCTCCAGGACTACGTCTCGATCTGGCCGCCCCGCTTCCCGAAGGTCATGACCTGGCAGCTGCACCGCGGCAAGCTCGAGCGCGACCTGACGGAGATGAACCGCGCCGACGGGGTGACCTGGCTGCGGGGCAAGGTCAAGGACTTCGACATCGGCGAGTTCGACGATGTCCACCACGTGCACGTCAAGAAGGTCTCCGCCGACGGCTTCGCGGGCACGCTGACGTGCGACCACGTGGTCGACGCGGCCGGTCGGGCGTGGCTCACGGGTCGCAAGTTCGACAACATCCGCCAGGACGAGGAGAGCCTGTACGGGCTGAACACGGGGGCCGCCTGGGTGCGGGTCGAGGGGGTCGATCCGGAGCTGTTCGACCCGGAGAGCCCGCGGGACCGCGTCGCCACGTCCCAGTACTACGCGACCAACCACTGGATGGGCCGCGGCCACTGGCTGTGGCAGATCCCGATCGACACCGAGACGAAGACGCTGTCGGTGGGCGGCATGTTCCACCACGACGTGATCCCGGGCGACAGCGTCGGCACCCAGGACAAGCTGCTCGCGTTCATCCGGGCGAACCACAGCCGGCTCGGCCAGCTGATCGACTCGGCCGACGAGGTGGTCGACTTCGTCTACTGGAAGAAGCCGAGCTTCCTGCCCAAGCAGATGTTCAGCGCCGACGGCTGGTACACGGTCGGCGACGCCGCCTACTTCGGCGACGCGTTCTACTCGTTCGGGATCTCCGCCGCGGCGATCGCCGTCTCCTCCACCACCGAGCTGATCCGCAGCAAGATGGCGGGAGAGCTCGACTACGACAGCAAGGTGCGGGCGTACAACAGCTTCAACGTCTACTTCGGCGAGACGAACCTGCACCTGTACCGCGACCACGTCGAGCACGTCGGCCACGCGTCGGTGATGAGCTGGCGCATCTACCTGGAGTACATGTGGTGGTTCGGCATGTGGGTGCCGATGTTCATCGGCCGGTTCCACCTGGACCCGGTCTGGTGCAAGGCGATCGTGGCCAACTGCGAGAAGGCGTTCTTCAAGTCGGTCTACGACGACATGACGCGCCTGATCCGGACCGGCGGCAACGCGGGGTTCATCGACCCCTACCGGTCGGACCAGCTGCTCGGCGGCTACCACCCGACCCAGGAGCACGGACACTTCCTGGAGAACGCGGAGTTCGAGTCCGGGCGGCTGAATCTCTACAAGTCCCTGGGGCGCACCTACCGGCTCACGGCGGCGTGGCTGCTCAAGTTCCAGTGGAAGGCGTTCGGCTGGAAGGGCCTGCTCCACAGCAGCACGCTGTGGCGGGCGCTGCGGATGTTCGGCAAGGGCGCCTACATCGGCTGGGGCGGCAGCCTCCTGCACCTGCGCAACGTGTGGGGCAAGCCGTCGAATCGGCTGTTCAGCCGGGACCAGGAGCAGTTCGAGCTGGAGTACCGCTATTCGCCCGAAGTGCAGCGCTGGGACGGGGCGGAGGACGCCGACGAGTCGGAGCGGCACTCGGCGGCCTGACTCTGCCCGGGGCGGACTGTGCTTTCGCGGCCTAGAATCCGCGGCGAACAGGAGTGCCCGTGTCCCGATCTGCCCTCGCCGTCCCCCTGGTTCGATCCCTGCGCTGGCTGGCGCTGCTCGCGCTGATGGCGTTGTTCGCCTGTCCGCCTCCCGATCCGCGACGCGGTGACGACGACGACGGGGCGGACGACGACGACGGGGCGGACGACGACGACGGGGCGGACGACGACGACGACGGGGCGGACGACGACGACTCGCAGGACCCGGTCCTGTCCGAGGAGTTCGAGCAGGCGCTGATGGAGGAGCTGGACTCGGCCCTCGCGGCTCACGGCGTCCCGGGGCTGCAGATCGCGGTGGCGGTGCAGGACATCCCGGTCTGGTCGGCGGCCGCCGGCGTCGCGGACACGAGCTCGGGCGACGCGCTGGGGCGCAACGATAGGGTCAAGACGGGCGAGGTGACGGAGTCGCTGATCGCGGCGCTGTTGATCGTGCTGCAGGCCGACGAGATCCAGGGCGAGCACAGCATCTACTCGCTCGAGAACGTGCCGGGCTTCTGGTACTCGGCGTCGCCGGGCGAGTGGGGCTTCAACATGCGGCAGGCGCTGCGGCACATCTCGGGGCTGCCCGACTACCGCAACCACTCCGACTTCGACGTCGACTCGACGTACACCGAAGAGGAGCTGCTGCAGATGGTGATGTCGATGGGGATGCTGCACGGGCCGGGGGCGTCGCGGACGTACTCGTGGAGCAACTACCTGCTCGCCGGCCAGGTCATCCGGGAGCTGACGGGGGAGTCGTGGCAGGACTCGATCGAAGCCCGGTTCCTGGGGCCGCTGGACATGGACCACACGGTGCTGCCGGGCGAAGGGGACGGCTGGGGGGACGTGGTGCGCGGGTACGACGGCTCGACGGACGTCACCGGGGACAACCAGGCGACGGCGATCGGGGCGGCGGGGGCGGCGCTGAGCAGCGCGTCGGACCTCGCGGTGTTCACCAAGGCGCTGTTCGACGGCACCCTGCTCGACGGGGTGCAGGTCTACGACATGATCGGCGGCGTCTTCCACCAGGGGCAGGGCAACTACGGCCTGGGGATGGAGATCTACGAGGAGGACGGCCCCGAGGAGGAGTTCGGCAAGCTGGGCTCGCTGCCCGGATACGCGACGCGCATCGGCTACCGGGACGACCTGGACGTGGCCATCGCGATCACCGCGAATGGTCGCCCCGGCGGCAACGCCGACTTCGCCCACGCCATCGCGGCGGACCTCTGGTCGGTGATCGAGGGCCACGTCGACCCGCCGATGGGCGACGACGACGACGACTTCGCGCCGCTGGAGGACCCCGACGGGTTCCAGCGGCTGTGGGTGTTCCCGACGTTCAACCACCCCGGCGAGGCGCCCGATTCAGAGCACACGGGGATCCGGATCACGGGCACGTTCAACTTCGACAACGACGGCGAGACGCTGGGCCAGTACCGGCTGATCTCGGGGGACTTCAACGGCACGTCACCCAACGGCAGCACGTTCGAGTGCACGTTCGTGTCCAACGGCAACTACGACCCGAGCGACGGGAAGTACAATTCGACGGGCTCGCTCAACTTCGAGAACTTCCAGCCCCCGAACTGCGCCGAGTGGCCCCAGGCGTCGGACACCTACTACATGATGAACGGCGACAAGGCGGCGCTGACGCTGGTGCCGGTCGACTACGTCGACGGCTCCTGGATGGGCAGCTGGAACGGGGTCGAGGAGGACCTCGGCGGGGTCGGGAGCATCCAGGAGTACATGGAGAACTGGATGGCCAACGAGGGCGTCGCCGAGGGCGCGTCGGGGATCACGTTCCTGGTGCTCGCGCACTACGCCGGCATGACCTCGATCGAGCCCCAGGTGGACCCGCTGTCGTTCTTCGGGTTCATGTGGCAGCGCCCCGGCGACGGGTAGCCCCGGGACTACGCGGGGGCTTCGCCCTCGCACCTACAGCGACAGCTGCTCGTTGACGGTCACGAAGAGGCCGGCGGCGAAGGAGACGATCACCAGGGTGGTGAACGCTCGCCAGACGGTGTCGCTGTGGGTGAACTCCCAGACCGCCAGGATGCTGAGCACCGTGCAAGCGACGATGCTCAGGGTGATGACGGTGAAGGCGATGAGCCGCACCGCCCTGGGGTTGACGACGCCGGTCCGCTCGCGCTGCTCCGACTCCTCGACCTTCGTCGCTTCGGTGGTCTCCCCCACGGGTCCTCCTCTGCGGGGTGTGCCCCGCACCGGGTAGGACAGGGCCGAGCGGACGACGGGGTCATTGCGGGAACCGGGTTTGTTGACCGCGGATCCGAAGGCCCCGCGGTTCGAGGTCCAGGAGCGACGAGGGAGCAAGGTCGCTCCCTTGTGACCGAGGAGCGACGCCGAGATCGGGCTGCGGGGGCGAGGAGGAGCGGTCTGGAAACCTGGTTTCCGCAATCAGTCGGAGTTGGAGACGTCCAGCCGATAGGTGTCCGAGCAGCTCCAGCCGGACCAGCGACGCACGCGGATGTAGTAGGTCCCGCCGTCGTCGCCCCAGCTCAGGCAGCCGGGCACCCAGGCGACGGCCTCGTCGTTGTTGCTCAGGTTCTCCGACCAGTCCAGGAGGTTGAGCCCCTCATCGTAGATGTACAGGTCGTAGTCCGTGCCGCCGGGGATCGACGTCAGGCTCGCCGACACGTTGAACTCGTCGCAGATGACGTTCGTGTCGTCCGTCGTCGAGATCGCGTACCAGTCGTCCACGTCGCTGGAGTACTGGAACGTCGCGTACAGCGTGATGGACGTGTCGTCGGTGCCGACGGTGGGGGCGACGCTCGAGGTGTCGTTGTTCTCGTACCCGTCACCCGCCGCGTTCTCGTCGACGATGCCGTCGCAGTCGTTGTCCGTGCCGTTGCAGGTGTCCGTCTGGCCCGGGTTGATCGAGCTGTTGGTGTCGACGCAGTCGCCCCCGCAGGAGGACCAGCCGTCGCCGTCGCTGTCGTAGCCCTCGTCGACGATGCCGTCGCAGTCCTGGTCTGCGCCGTCGCAGACCTCCACCGCTCCGGGGAACGTGCCGCTGTTGCCGTCGTTGCAGTCGCCCTCGCACGTCGTCCAGCCGTCGCCGTCGCTGTCGAAGCCCTCGTCGATCGAGCCGTCGCAGTCGTCGTCCACCCCGTTGCACGCCTCGGACGCGCCCGGGTTGACGTTGGAGTCGCCGTCGTCGCAGTCGATCGGGCTGCACGCCGCGCCGATGCCGTAGCCGTCACCGTCGCCGTCGGTGCTCAGGCAGTCGCACTGGGCGTCGGTGCCCGTGCAGTCCTCGTCCACGCCGTTCTCGCAGACGTCGTAGGCCTCGGGGTTGATGCCGGGGTTGGCGTCGTTGCAGTCGAACCAGCCGCACGACGCGTCGTCGCCGTAGCCGTCGCCGTCCCCGTCGCTGTCGTAGCAGTCGCAGCTGTCGTTGGTCGTGCCCGGCGTGCCGAAGTCGCTGCCCGGGGAGCCCAGCGGGATCGACGAGCCGCACCACGACGACGGCGAGTCGTTGACCAGCGCCGACGGCAGCCCCAGCGCCGGGTCCAGGCTGGCCGAGTGGCCGTTGAGCCCGCCGCTCCAGGCGTAGTCGACCCGGTCGATCTCCAGCGCTCCGAACGCGATGACGATCTCGTCCGTGTTGTCCAACGAGAAGCCGCTGTACTCGTAGTCGACGCTCACCCCGCCGTTGCTGCCGAAGTCCGCGTTCTTGCCGAGCACCAGCCGGCCCGCCGCGGGCACGATCAGCGTGCCCGCGATCAGGTGGCTGTCGCCCCCGTCGTCCAGCAGCTCGAAGCCGTCGAGGTCCAGCGCCGCGCCGCTGGCGTTGTAGATCTCGAGCCACTCGCCGGCCACGTCGCTGACCGCCGTCGGCTCCTGCATGTACTCGGAGATGACGACGTCGCCCACCGCCGGCAGCACGGTCGTCGAGGCGCTCGCCGTCGCCGACGTCGCCGTGCCGTCCGTCGCGGCCACCACGCAGGTCCACTCGTCGCCCAGGGTCGTGGTCGTCGCGGGGATGGTGTCGATGCCGTCCCAGGCCGGGGCGGGGGCGCCGTCGAGCAGCCAGGTCAGCACGTACTCGATCGCGTCGCCCGGGTCGTCGTCGCTGCCGCCGCTCGGCGTGCAGAGCAGGCTCTGGCCGACCGACGCCGACGGCGACGGGCTGACCAGCACGCCGGGCGCCCCGGGCGCCGAGTTCTCGATGAGCACCGCGTTGCTCAGCATCGGCTCGCCGACCAGCGACCCGTCGTCCGGCGTCACCTCGCACTGGACGATGTCGTCCCGGTCGAAGTCCGCCCCGTCGAGCGTGGCAACCGTCGCCGCGATGGGGCTGCCGTTGACCAGCCACGCGTACGTGTAGCCCTCGGCGTCGTCGTCCGGGTCGAACCAGCCCTCGGCCGCGCACGTCAACGTGGACACCTCGTAGGCGGGGGAGGGGCCCAGCGTCGCGCCGGTGATCTCCGGCGGGCTGCCCTCGACGAGCACCGAGTCGCTGCCCACCTCGGACTGCAGCAGGCCGTCGTCGCCGACCACCTCGCACAGCCACGTCTCGCCCGACGCCGTCTGGTCCGCCGTGAGCACCGGGTCCACCCACGCCGTCGGCGTGCCGTCGCGGTACCACGTGTACAGCAGCACCACCGCGCCCCCCTCGGGGTCCGTCGACGCGACGGTGACGATGCAGCTCAGGTCGTCGCCGGTGCTCGGGAAGTCGGGCTGCACGTCCACCTCGGGGGTGGTGGGCGGCAGGTTGCCGGGCGTGATGACGAAGCCGACCTGGGCCTGGGCCTGCTCGCCCGCGCCGTCGGTCACGGTCAGCGTGACGAGGTGGTCGCCGACGATCAGGTCGCCGGTGGAGAAGGTCAGCAGCCCCGCCGAGCTCGGCGGGGCGGTCGACAGCACGCCGTCGAGGTCGTCGAACCACTCGACGTCGAGCTGGTCGTTGCCGCGGTCGTCGGCGACCACCGCGCTGAACGTGATGATGTCGCCTTCGACGAACTCCTCGCCCTCCGACGGCGTGATCAGCTCGATCTCCGGGGGGGTGTTGGTCGCGATGACCAGGATCGGCATCGACGCCTCGTCCGTGGCGTCTTCGGTGTCGTGCACCGTCGCGACGATGAGCCAGTTGCCGGCCTGGAGCCCCGCGACGTCGAAGTCGCTGTGGCCCGAGCTGTCCGGGGTGGTCTCGCCCAGCTCCACCTCTTCGTTGTCGCCGACGTCGGTGGCGACCGCCGTCCAGAAGATCCGCAGCTCGCCCGGCTCGTCCTCGCTGTCCTCCACCGCGGCGCGGAAGAGCAGGCTCCCGTCGCCGTCGAGCGGCACGGGATCGCCCTCGGCGTTGGGCTCGGGGAGCAGCAGCGCGATCGACGGGTTGGTGTTGGGGAGCAGAACAGGGCTCGACGTCACCTGGCACGCCGTGGCGGCGAGCAGGAACAACGGGGCGAGCATCAGCCTGTGGGTTCGCATCGGTAGACCCTCCGCGGTGGGCTGACCGGGAGATACACCGAAACCCCCGTGATCGCCAGGGGATCGCTCCGCCTGATCGCTCTGCGTGACCCCGACGGGCGACCCTCCCGGTCCTACCCGGGCGTGCCCGCCCAGGGAGGAACCGTGCACCGCCATCTCGCCATCATCGCCGTCCTGTTCACCTTCAGCCTCGTCTCCTGCACCACCCCCAAAGGCGCGACGAGCGACCAGATCCGGGGCGTCGTGCAGGGGCCCAGCGATGGCGCCGTCGTGCCGATCAACCAGGCCACCGTGGAGCTCCGTCCCGTCGACGGAGGGCCCCTGATCGGCATCGCCACGACCAGCCCGTCCGGCTCCTTCGTGGTGGTCGCGCTCACCGACCCGCAGCTGCTCCAGGACCAGCCGTTGCTGCGGGACACCACCTACCAGGCCAACATCGAGGTGCCCGGGTACTACATCCTGCGCCAGAGCTTCGACTACCGGCGCGGCGCCGAGGACTGGGTCTTCACGCTGGAGGAGCGCCGCACCGACGACCTGGGCACCGACACCAACCAGATCAGCGACGGCGGCGGCGAGCCGACGCTCACGTTCGGCGGGAGCGTGCGCTCGGGGAACTAGCTCCGGCGGCGGATCAGGACCGGCAGCAGCAGCAACGACAGCAGGCCGATCGGGGCGCGACCGGACGCGGCGCAGCCCTCACAGCCGGCCATCGAGCCAGGGGCGATGGCGGCGGTGCCGCCGTCGTCGGCCGCGGCGTCCGGATCGGTCGGCCAGCCCGGCCACAGCAGCTGCTCGGCGTCGTACACCGCGGAGACCTCGCGGCACCGCAGCCGCTCCCCCACCGGCACCGCCGCGAAGCCGTCGTCGCAGGCGCAGGTCGGCATGCCGTTGAGCACCTCGCAGCTGCCCTCGCCGCAGGTCCAGCCCTCGCAGGGGTCCATGTCCATCTCGGCGTCGAGCGACGCCATCATGTTGAACAGCGCGTCCTGGCAGGTGACCGTCGCCTCGCCGGTGCGGCTGACCGATGGCGCCTCGATGCGCCGCGCCAGGTATCCCGGCTCGCACAGGCAGCCGTCGCCGTCCCCGCCGACGGTGGTCGCGCAGGAGCCGCCGAGGCCGCAGAACGTGTCGTTGCAGGGCAGCTCGGGGTCGACGTCGTAGGAGATGTGCACCGGGTCGTGGCCCGACAGGTCGTGCACGTTGGAGACCGTCGCGGTGCCGGCCGCGCCGAACACCGGGTCGAGCACCATGTCGACGTTGCTCAGCCTCGTGTACAGGCGCGTCACGACGGCGTGGCGCCCCGACAGGTCGGCGACGTACTGCTTCGCCTCGTCCTCGTCGGTGCTGCCGAGCCAGACGTTGCTGACCGCGGAGCTCAATTGCGCCGAGCTGTCGCTCCACTCGGTGAAGAACGCCTGACGGTCCTCCTGCTCGGCCAGGTAGCTGAGCAGCGGGTAGTAGTTGGTGTCGCCGTTGCGCGGGTCCGCCCGGAGCAGGTCGTCGTCGACGAAGAGGCTGGCGTAGTTGGTCGGCTCGAAGCGCTGGTCGCCGGCGATGAACACCAGCACCCCCATCTCCGGCTCCGCCGCGACCGCCGTCAGGATCAGCGGGATCATCGGCACGTCGGACGGGTAGGTCATCTTGATCGGGGCGATGTCCTGGACGTCGCTGCCCGGCGCCAGCTTCATGCCGAGGAACTTCATGCCCGCGTTGACGTACTCGGCGATGAACGGCCGCATCTCGTCGGTCACAAGGTAGCCGTTGTCGCTGAGCCAGTCGGCGAGCGCGTCGGGATCGTCCGAGCTGATCACCTCGGGGTCGTAGGGGCCGACCTGGGGCAGGTCCTCGACGTCGACCTCGCTGCCGGCGCCGTCATCGTCGTCGTCGTCTCCACCCGGGGCGGGGTCACCGTCGTCGTCCGCCGCGTCGTCCCAGCCGTACTGCTGGGGCGGGATGATGCGCGGCGCCGTCGCGGCGTCCATCAGCGTCAGGGTCGACGGGGGCACGACGTCCAGCGACGGGGTGTCCGGGACCGGCACCGCCCACGAGAAGTCGGACGGGCTGCCCTCGAACTGGATCTCGACGTGCGCGGTCACGGTGCCGTCGCCGTTGACCTCGAAGAGGATCCGCTCCTTGGTCTGCTCCACCGCGATGAGCGACGTGTTGTTGCAGAAGAAGCCGCCGCAGGCCTCGGCCTGGTCGGGCACCGCCAGCGCGCCCAGGGAGACGGCGGCGGCGAGCAGGAGCAACGGGATCGATCGGGTCATCGGCAGGTCCTCTGGGTGCGGATCCTACGGGGTCGGCGGGGTGGGGGACAGGGCGATCGGAGACCCCGCCCCCGATCCGGGCTCAGCGGCCGATCGACACCCGCTCGCGGCGGCTGCCCCACGACCCCGGGCTCGGCTCGAACACGCCCGGGATCCGGGTGCCGCACGACGCGCAGGCGCCGGCGGCGTCCAGCCGCCACGCGAGCAGCCGGTACCAGTCCCGCTCGATCACCTTCTCACCGCACGTCGGGCAGACCGTGGTGTCGCCGTCGGGGTCGTGCACGTTGCCGGTGTAGACGTACCGCAGCCCCTCGGCCCGGGCGATGTCGCGGGCGCGGCGCAGCGTCGAGACGGGCGTGCGGGGCACGTCGGCCATCTTCCAGTCGGGGTGGAACGCGCTGAAGTGCAGCGGGATGTCCGGCCCGAGCTCGCCCGCGACCCAGCGGCTCAGGGCGGTCAGCTCGGCGTCGCTGTCGTTGTGGGTCGGGATCACCAGCGTCGTGATCTCCACGTGCACGTCGGTCTCGTGCACCAGGTAGCGGAGCGTCTCCTGCACGTCGGCGAGGTGGGCGCCCGTGAGCTTCCAGTAGAAGTCCTCGGTGAACGCCTTGAGGTCGACGTTGGCGGCGTCCATCTCGGCGAAGAACTCCCGCCGCGGCCCGTCGCAGACGTAGCCGGCGGTGACCGCGACGTTCTTGACGCCCCGGGCTCGGCACGCGCGGGCCACGTCGACGGCGTACTCCAGGAAGATGATCGGGTCGTTGTAGGTGTAGGCGACGCTGCGGCAGCCCGACGAGACCGCCGCCTCGGCCAGCCCCTCGGGGGACGCCTCGTCGGCCAGGGTGTCGAACTGGCGGCTCTTGCTGATCGTCCAGTTCTGGCAGAAGCGGCAGGCCAGGTTGCAGCCCGCGGTGCCGAAGCTGAGCACCGGGGTGCCGGGCAGGAAGTGGTTGAGCGGCTTCTTCTCGATCGGGTCGATGCAGAAGCCGGAGGAGCGGCCGTAGGTCGTCAAGACGATCGCGTCGTCGACCCGCTGGCGGACGAAGCAGAGGCCCCGTTGGCCTTCCTGGAGGGCGCAATGTCGGGGGCAGACGTCGCAGACGACCTTGCCCCGCTCGTCGCGATGCCACCAGGTCGTCGGCCACGTGCCGGGAGCGCTCATCACACGCTCTGCGTAGTCACTTCCGCTTGCTGCGCAAGCAGTCCGGCTTGCCGCGGTACCGCTTCTCGAACGGCACGTAGGTCATGCACGCGTCGGTGCCGTCGACGCAGACCTCCTGGCAGATGTCGTAGATCGTGGAGTGCGCCAGCGTCGTCGACATGCCGGTCGTGGAGTCGACGACCCGGTTGTAGACCGGGTCCTTGAGCTCGCCGTCGCGGCCCACCTCGTCGGCGGAGTGCAGCGACGTGACGATCGCCGTCGGCACCCCCTTCTCCCAGATGCCCCACTTCTTGCGCTGGGCCTTGCGCTGCAGCTTGAGCATGCGCTCGTCCGCGGGCTCGTCGATCGAGAAGACGTGGGCGAAGCCGACGCGGATCATCTCCTCGACCACGCCCGGGCAGGAGACGAGCACGCGGTTGTAGGCGTCGAGGTCACCCTCGGTGGTGCAGGCCCAGACCTGGCTGCCCGCGACGTACTTGGAGCGCCGGGCGATGTCGTACAGCTCCTCGCCCGTCCAGCTGCCCCAGCGATGCACGGGGCCGTAGGACTCGAGGGTGTTGTAGCCCATCAGGCGCACGCCGGACCCCTTGTAGGGGCCGTCCAGGAACTTGAAGCTGTCGCCGTCGCTCCAGCGTACGCGGAGCTTCTCACCGTCCAGGGTCACCGCCGATCCGCCCTCGGGGAAGCCATCGGGGATGGTCGGCGGCGTACCTCCACAGTGGGCGGCCATCAGCGAGGCGGCGATCAGCGGTAGCGCGGAGCGGAGGGGCATCGCCGGATCCTGACCCCGACGGGGCGCTCCGGGCAACCCCTCCCTGTAGGATCGCCGCGATGAGTTGGCGTATCCGCACCGTCTCCGAGCGCACCGGCGTCAACGCCGAGACCCTGCGCAGCTGGGAGCGTCGCTACGGCCTCGTACAGCCGGAGCGAAGCGAAGGCGGCTACCGGGTCTACTCCGAAGACGACATCGCGGTCATCTCCCGGGTCAAGGGGCTCGTCGACTCCGGCCTGGCGATCAGCGAAGCGCTCGCCCAGGCGCGACGCGAGGGCCTGGTCCCCGCCGAGCCGCGCCCCAAGCCCCGCCGCAGCCCCCGCGCCGCGGCCCCCCAGCCGGCGCCGGGGGGCGCGATCGGGGCCGCCCGGACCGCCCTCGTGGACGCGCTGCTGGACGTCGACCGTCACCGCGCCGACGCGCTCGTCGCCTCGCTGCCGCCGATGTCCCTGCCGCGGTTCGCGCGGGACGTCCTGCTCCCGGCCGCCCGACGGGTCGGCGAGCTGTTCGGCCTCGGGTCGGCCACCCTCGTCCAGGAGCGGTTCGCGGTCGCCTGGGTGCGCGAGCGGCTCGGCGCGATCCTGGTCCAGCAGGGCGGGGGACCGCCGGGCGGGCCGGAGGCGGTCTGCGCCGGGGCCCCGGGGGATCGCCAGGAGCTGGGTCAGCTCGGCTCGGCCATCCACCTCGCCGGGCTCGGCTGGCGGGTCACCGTGCTGGGGGCCGACGTGGACCCCGGGGAGCTCGGCACGTTCTTGGAGAAGCGCCGGCCGGGCCTGCTGCTGGTCACCGTCGGCGAGGCCCGGGCCGAGGCCGATCGGCGGCACCTGCTGCGGCGGGTCCGCATGCTCGCGCCGGCCACCACCCGCGTGGTGGTGGCGGGGCGAGGCGCCCGCGGCGACGGCACCGGCGTCGAGGGGGTTGCGGTCGCCCGCAGCTTCGACGACCTCCCGAGCCCCACGCCATGAGCCGCGAAGACGTCCTCGCCGAGGTCGAGCGCATCGCCGCCGAGCAATGGGCCGAGTCTCCCGGAGAGGAGGGCGGCCGGGTGCCCACCACCCGCGAGGGGCTCGCCGCGATGGAGGCCGCGATCGCCCGGGCCGCCGACGCGGCGGAGGCCGACCCGTCGCTCGCGCAGGACCTGCTCCCGCTGGTCCGCACCTGCCTGTGGGCCCGGCGACCGACGTTCGCGGGGACGTGGGCCACCGTCGCGGGCGCGATCTTCGTGGTGGTCTGGCTGCTCGCGGTGGGCCGCCGCGAGGGCGCGCCCTGGCTCGCCGCGGCGGTCGTCTGGGCGGCCTCGGTGCCGCTGTACCTGCAGGCCGCGGTGGCGATGCAGGTGGACGTCAACGCCGAGGTGGTGTCCGGGCGCCGGAGCCTGGACATGCGGTTCGTGCAATGGGTCGCGTCGGGGCCGCCGATCCTGCTGCCGCTGTGGATGGGGGGACGGGCGCTCCTGTTCGGCGCGCTCGCGCCGGCGCTGGTGGTCGTGGAGGGGCTGCGCCGCCGGCGTCCGCTGCCTCCGGTGATCCTGTTCGGCGTCTCGGTGCTCGCCGCGCTGTGGGCCATCGCGCGGCCGCTCGCCGAGGCGAGCTGACCGTCAGGGGCGGGAGGGGGCGCCGAGCCCGAGGCGGCGGTGGTCCGCCAGCGTGCACCGGTTCTGGACGACGTCGATGCCCGCGGCCCGGCACGCCCGGGCGAAGTCGTCGTGGCGGATCCCCAGCTGCAGCCAGACGACCGTCGGCAACGGGTCCATCGCCAGCACGTCGGCGAGGTGACCCGGCAGGTGCCACGGCGATCGGAACACGTCGACGAGGTCGACCGGCTCGTCGATCTCCGCCAGCGTCGCCCGCACCGGCTCGCCCCACAGCGCGCGGCCGAGCAGGGCGGGGTTGACCGGCAGGATGCGGTAGCCCTGCTGGTGGAGGTACTCGGGCACGTAGCAGGCCGCCCGGGCCGACTCGTGGTGGGCGCCCAGGACCGCGACGGTCGGCGAGGTCTGCAGGATCTGACGGACGCGGTCGCTCACGGGGCCACTGTAGAACGCCGAGTCGCCGGCGCGACCGGCGATCCCGAGTGAAGGAAACGGGGGCTGCGCCGCTCTGCAGCCTGTGTAGACTCGCGCCCCCTCGCTCCCCCGGAGGCTCTCCATGTCCGTTCGCGAAGAGATCAAGGCCCGCTCCATCGCCGCGCTCAAGGCCCGGGACAAGGACACTCGCGCGCGCCTGTCCGGCGTGCTCGGCCGGTTCACGGAGGTCGAGAAGTCCGGCAAGTTCGACGGCTGGACCGACGAGAAGGAGCGCACGGTCGTCGCCTCCTACGTCAAGGCCCTCAAGGGCGCCGTCAAGGACATGCCCGGCACGTCCCTCGCGGACAGCTACACCGCCGAGATCATGCTCCTGGAGCCCTACCTGCCCCAGCTGTTGGGCAAGGAGGAGACCCAGAAGCTGGTCGAGCCGCTCATCGCCGGGTGCCGCTCCATCGGCCAGCTGATGGGGATGGTGATGAAGGAGCACAAGGGCAAGGTGGACCCCAGCCTGGTGCGCACGATCGCCGCCGAGCTCGGCCTCAAGTAGCCACGCCGCGGCGGATCAGCCCGGCCGCGTGGCTCTTGAACCGCAGCGTCAGCGCGATCGCCACGAGGCACAGGCCGACCCCCAGGCCGTACCAGATCCAGTGCGGGCTCCTCTGCAGCAGGACCCCGCCGAGCAGCCCGATCGGCAGGGCGATGAACGCGTTGGTGCCGAGCACCAGCATCGACGGCACCCGCGTGTCCGACACGCCGCGCAGGACACCGGTCGCCGTCGCCTGGATCGAGTCGCCGACCTGGAACAACACGGCGATGCCGAGCAGCTCCACCGCGAGGGTGTGCACCGACGGCTCGAGCCGGTACAGCGACGCGATCGCGCCAGGGAACACCAGCAGCAGCGCCGCCGCGCCGAGTGAGTAGACGAACGAGGTGCCCAGCGCGGTCCAGCCGGCGCGCCGCACCCCCTCCAGGTCGCCCGCCCCGAGCGCCTGCCCGGTGCGCACCGATCCGGCGGCGCCGAGCCCCAGCGGCACCATGAACAGCGCGGCGATGACGTTGAGGGCCACCTGGTGGGCCGCCAGCGGCACCTCGCCGAGCACCCCCATCATCAGCGCCGCGCCGCTGAAGGTCAGCACCTCCGCCCCGTACTGCAGCCCGACGGGAGCGCCGACCGCGACGAGGCGCTTCATGAGCCCCCAGTCGGGGGCCCAGGGCGCCCTGGGGAAGCGCTTGAAGTCGGATCGGAACCGGACGATCGCCCAGAGCGGAGCGAGGAGGACCAGCCGGCAGCCGGCGGTCGACCACGCGACCCCGGTCACCCCGAAGGCCGGCACGCCCAGGCCGCCGTCGATCAGCCACACGTCCAGGCCGTAGTTGGCCGCGTTGGCGAGCCCGGCCGCGAGCAGCAGCGGCTTCGTCACGTCGACGGCGCTCATGAAGCTGCGGTGCGCGGCGAACCAGAGCGCCGGCAGGATCCCCCACCGCATCGGGAACAGGTACTCCTGCATGCCGGCGGTGATGTCGGGGTCGTAGCCCGCGGCGAGGAGCAGCGACGGCGCCACCGTCATCGCGGCCCAGACCAGCGGGGTGTACAGCGCCGCGAGCCAGAGCCCCTGCCGCAGCCCGCGGCTGCAGTCGGCGAGGTCGCCCCGGCCGTACGCCTGGGAGACGTGGGCGTCGAGGCTCATCATCAGCCCGATGCCCGAGATGAGCAGGCCGAAGTAGATGGTGTTGCCCAGGGCGAGCGACGCCAGCGGCGCCTTGCCGAGCGGCCCGACGAGCAGCGTGTCCACCACGCCCATCGACACCATGCCGATCTGGGCCACCACGATGGGGGTGGCCAGCTTCAGCAGCGCTCGCAGCTCCGCCATCGGCCCCGGGAGGGGCCTGGACGGGGGGGCATTCAGGGTGTTGTCGACTCTCCGGATGGGCCGACGCTACGCGACTTCGCTGTGCCCCGTCGTGGGCGGCTCGGGCACGGTGCCGCCGAGCGCCAGCCGCTCGGTCTGGCGGCCGGAGGTCAGGTCGGAGCCGAACTCGCGGGGGAGGGGCTCCAGGCCGGACATGTCCACCGCCGGCAGCGCCTCGGCGCGCTCCATGAGCTGGCCGGCGACCTTGCGGGCCTGCTTGTCGGTGTTCCGCTTGAGCGCGCTGAACAGGCCGTCGACGCGGATGCGGGCCTCCTGCAGGAAGAAGAGGGCGCGCTCGCGGTCGCTGTCGTCGCCGCTGTTGGCGGACGTCTGGGCGCGGGACGCGACCAGGGCCATGACCGCCAGCTCGGTGCCGATCTCGACGATGCGGGCGAGCGTGTTCTGCTTCATCTCCAGCTTGGGACCGTTGGTCGCCATGGCGTGGAACAGGGTGCGGGCGAGCTTGCGGCAGCGGGCGTCGATCCAGCGCATGTGGGACCGGAACGGGCCGCGGAAGCCGGCGAAGCTCTTGAAGATGCCGCCGAGCCACAGCTTGGGGTACCAGGTCGAGTAGAAGAGGCCGGCCTTGAAGATCGTGCCGATCTTCGCGCCCATCGACGCCTTCTTGTTGAACAGGTTGGCGGCCAGCTTCAGGTGCTTGTCCAGCGCCTCGCGGGCGAGGAACAGGTGCATGATGTCGGTCGTGCCCTCGACGATCCGGTTGATCCGGCTGTCGCGCAGGGCGCGCTCCATCGGCAGCGGGAACTCGCCCCGCTCCTCCAGCGAGGTGGCCGTCTCGTAGCCGCGTCCGCCCCGGAACTGCAGGCCGACGTCGACGGCCCGGAAGCCGTGCTCGGTGTTGTAGAGCTTGGCGGCGGCGGCCTCCATGCGGATGTCACGGTCGCCCCGGTCGCTCATCGCCGCGCCGTAGTTGGCGATCGCCCGCATGGCGTAGGCCATGCCCGCGACGTGGGCCAGCTTGGCGGCGCCGGCCTCGTGCTGGCCGACGCTGCGGCCCCACTGCTCCCGGCTCTTGCCCCAGCGGGCGAGCGCGTCGGTCATCGCCTCGGCGCCGTTCGCGGAGATGGAGGGGATGCCCATGCGGCCGTCGTTGAGCGTGGTCAGCGCGAGCCGCAGGCCCTTGCCCTCACCCCAGATGAGGTTCTCGGCCGGCACCTTCACGTCGGTGAAGCTCAAGATGCCGTTCTCGATCGCCCGGATGCCCATGAAGCGGCTCCGGTGCAGGACCTCGACGCCCTCCCACTTCGTCTCGACGATGAAGGCGGAGATGCGGTTGACCTCGCGGCTGCCGCGCATGTCGGAGCCGGTCTTGGCCATGACGACGATGAGGTCCGCGAAGTTGCCGTTGGTGCACCACAGCTTGAGGCCGTTGAGGGTCCAGGTCTTGCCGTCTTCGCTCAGCTCCGCCGTGGTGGTCATGTTGGCGGGGTCGGAGCCGACGTCCGGCTCGGTCAGGCCGAAGGCGGAGACGTGGCCGTTGGCGAGCAGCGGCAGGTACTTCTTCTTCTGCTCGGGGGAGCCGAACAGCTTGAGCGGCTGGGGCAGGCCGATGCTCTGGTGGGCGGACAGCATCGCCGCGGTGGAGCCGCAGTAGCTGGCGACCGTCGCGAGGATCCGCAGGTAGTTGGTCTGCGACAGCTCGAGGCCGCCGTACTCCTTGGGGATCTTGATCCCGAACAGGCCCAGGTCGTTGAGCCCCTTGAAGACGTAGGCGGGGATCGTCTCGGTCTGGTCGATCTCCTCGCCGTTCAGGTGCTCGGCGCACCAGGCGTCGACCGTCGCGCAGATGGCGTCGCCCTCGGCCTTGTCGGCCGCGTCCTGCTCCGGGTAGGGGAAGCACATCTTGGTGTCGAGGTCGCCCATGAACATCGACGCCATGAAGGACTTGGACTTCCAGTCCAGCTCCCGGCTGCCCTCCGCGACGGCGATGGACGCGTCTTCGGCGGCGTTGCGGTTCTTGTTGTCGATGATGACCGGCTCGCTCATGGCTGCTTCCTCGCTTCGTCCCCGCCTCGTGCGGTCGGGGCGACTGAATGACGATTCACTCAGTCATGAGATATCGCTGATTGACTGCTCAGTCAACCCTTTGGGGGGACAGCGCGAAGAGCCCGGGCGTCACGGGCGGCCGGTCTGCGGCTCAGAGGTGGCCGTCCTGCATCACGCGGACCTCGTCGGCGACCTCTTCGGCCTCGGTCCGGTCGTGGGTCACGAGGATCGCGGCGATGCCGGCTTCGCGGAGCACGGAGAACAGCTCGGCGCGCAGATCGGCCTTGAGGTCCGCGTCCAGGCTCGAGAACGGCTCGTCGAGCAGCACCAGGCGGGGCTTCCGGGCGATGGCCCGGCCCAGGGCGACGCGCTGGCGTTGGCCGCCGCTGAGCTGGTGGGGGTAGCGATCCCCCAGGTCGGGCATGCGGAGCAGCGCGAGCAGCTCGTCGACCCGGGCCCGTCGCTCCGGGCGGGGGAGGCGGCGCAGCCCGAACGACAGGTTCCGTCGGACCGTGAGGTGGCCGAACAGCGCCCCCTCCTGGAACACGAAGCCGATGTTCCGCTCCTCGGTCGGCACGCCCGCGAGGTCTCGCCCGTCGTAGTGGATCGCGCCGTCGACGTCGGGCTCGAGCCCGGCGATCGCCCGGAGCGTGGTCGTCTTGCCGCAGCCCGACGGGCCGAGGATGGCGAGCACCTCCCGCTCCTGGAGCGTCAGCGAGGCGTCGCGCACGATCGGGGTGCCGGAGAGGCGCACGGAGAGGTGGTCGACGGTCAGCAGGGCCATGGCGGCGGGCACCCTAGCAGCGCGAGCGGTCGGGTTATCCTCCGCCGATGCGACGAGCCCTGTGCTTCCTGTTCCTGCTCCCCCTGGTCGCCGGCTGCGCCAGCGACGTCATGCATTGCAGCGACGCTGCCGCCGGCGCGGACGCCCCGTGCATTCAGTTCGACGACATGACCACCGGCCTGCTGGGGGCGGGGCTGCGCGCGAGCATGGTGACGCTGTGCCAGGCCGTCGGCGCCGAGCCCAAGCCCGGGGCCTGCCCTTCCGAGGGGCGGGTCGGGGGGTGCCGGGGCACGGAGCAGGACCTCTACACCTACACCGAGTACGTCTACGAGGCCGGCGTGGGCGACATCGTCTGCGCCTCCGACGAGGAGCTGGTGGACGGCGAGGGGGCGCCGCTGGAGGGCGAGGAGGCGTCGGTCTGCTCGGAGGTGGGCGGCGCCGCGATCACCGCGACCTTCACCAACGCGACCGGCGTGACGGTGACCATGTACTGGGTGGACACCGACTGCAACGAGGTCGCCTACCAGGCGATCGACGCCGGCGGCTCGGTCTCCCAGCAGACGTTCGTCGACCACGCCTGGGTCGGCCGTGTCGGCAGCGGCAACCCGACCGGGCAGCTCGTCTGGGAGTGGGTCGCCACGGCGGCCGATGACGGGACGACCGTCACGATCGACTGAAGGGCTTCCGGCGCTCCCCCCCCCCCCCCCCAGGGGGGCGGCGGCCCCCCCCCCCCCCGGCGGGGGCCCCCCCCCCCCCCCCCCCCCCCC
>CAYQEG010000015.1:62067-69935 GCA_964416435.1 uncultured Rickettsiales bacterium | reverse complement strand
TCGACCGCGTCGTCGTCGTCCGCGACGTCGTCGTCGTCCGCGATGTCGTCGTCGTGCGCGATGTCGTCGTCGTCCGCGATGTCGTCGTCGTCGTCCCCGCAGGCCGGGTCGCAGGCTTCGGTCCGGATCAGCGCCGGGGCGACCGTCGCGATGGAGCCGTGCTGGATGGGGTAGGCGACCCGCTGGGGTCGCTGCATGACGACCGACAGCCGGAGCAGCACGCTGTCGCTGACGACCCCGTCCGCTTCGACGTCCCAGTCGAGCGTGAACTCGTTCCCCTCGGGGGACGCCGCCCACGCCGCCGGCGCGCCGAGGATCGTCGCCTCGGTCCAGGTCCCGCCGCCGGTGGTCGAGTACTCCAGCTTCAGCAGCGGCACCGCGTCGCTCTCGGCGTCGACGAGCCGGAACGGCACCTCGACCACCCCGCTGAGGCGCTCGGCCGTCGCGTAGCCGTGGCCCGCCATCGTCCCGCCGGGCACGCCGACCACCGCCACGGTGGGGTTGTTCGGGAGGAGCGGCTCGGTGAACCGGTGGAACCGGTAGATGCGCAGGCCCTCGCCCCAGGTCCCGACGACGAGGTCGAGGTCGCCGTCGACGTCGACGTCGAACCAGGCCAGCGAGTGCGCCTCGTCGATGACCCCTCCCTCCTGGTAGCCCGGCTCGAAGTTGCCCAGCCCGTCGTTGAGGTAGACCCGCAGCGGCTGCCCGGCGACGTTGCCGACGGCGAGGTCGAGGTCGCCGTCCCCGTCGGGGTCCGCCCAGCGCGCCGACAGCGTGGCGTCGGTGTTGGGTGATCGCTCGACCCCCCCCAGGCAGGTGGCCGAGGAGGTGGAGCAGCTCCCGCTGTTGACGTAGAGCAGGTCGGCCTGGCTGGCGGCGTTGCCGGCCCACAGGTCGAGGGTGCCGTTGCCGTCGACGTCGCCCCACTGGAGGGATCGGGTGTCCCGGCCGTCCACCGAGGACCAGGCGAGGGTCAGGCAGGTCGCCGGGGTGGAGGCGCAGGAGCCGTCGTTGGCGTAGACGACGTTGGTCCCCCCGGTGTCGTTGCCGACGGCGAGGTCGAGGTCGCCGTCGGCGTCCCAGTCGCCCCAGGCGACGGCCCGGGTCGCGTCGTTGGAGGTGGGCGCGGTCCAGGCCAGGGTCAGGCAGGTGGACGACGGGCAGGTGCCCTCGTTGCGAAAGACCAGGTTGGCGCCGCCGTCCACGCCGACGGCGAGGTCGAGGTCGCCGTCGCCGTCCCAGTCGGCCCACGCGAGCGCCTTGCTCGTGCCCGCGGTGGCGTAGCTCCACGGCGTGATCGTGGTCATGCAGGTGGTCGGGTCGGAGGCGCAGGTGCCGTCGTTGAACATCACCTGGTCGGAGCTGGCGGTCGAGTGGGCGAGGGCGAGATCGAGGTCTCCGTCCCCGTCGGCGTCCCCCCAGGCGGCGGCCTTGGAGTTGGTGTTGCCCGCCGTGCTCCAGGTGAGCACGAGGTCCCCGTCTTCGTTGGCGTAGAAGCGATCGGGGTACAGCGAGTCGGTCGCCACGGCGAGGTCGAGGTCGCCGTCGCCGTCCCAGTCGCCCGGCGCGATGGCCCGGATGTGGTCCAGCTCGCCGAACTCCTCGGTCGGCACGAGGAAGAAGCCGGTGTTCTCGTAGACGCGGCTCGTCGCCCCGCTGGCGTTGGCGGCGCCCAGGTCCGGGTCGCTGTCCCCGTCGACGTCGGCCCAGGCGACGCCGTAGGTGGGCGAGACGTCGCTGGAGGTCCACTGGACGGCCATGTTGCCGCCGTCCTCGTAGTAGTCGTACAGCCGGTTGTTCCCGCCGGAGGGGGAGTCGCCGTTGCCCACCGCCGCGTCGAGGTCGCCGTCGCCGTTCCAGTCGGCGAACGCGACCGACTTGCTGTAGCCGTCGCCGAGCGTCGCCTCGCCCGAGCTGAACACGCCGAGCCCCTGGTTGTAGTGGAAGTAGCCGGGCCCCTCCCGCGCGACGACGACCACGTCGAGCGTGCCGGTCGCGTCGATGTCCCCGATGGCGACGCCCTGGGTGTTGATCAGCAGGCCCGCGTCCAGCGCGCCGCCGGAGAACGTCGTCGGCGAGAAGCAGGGCTGCGGATAGACCAGGTCCGTGACGTTCTCCCGGCCGACGAGGAGATCGAGCGCGTCGTCGCCGTCCAGGTCGCCCCACGCGAGCGCGACCGCCGCCTCGCTCTCGGTCGCCTCCCAGGCGGGGGTCGACGTGAGGGTGCCGGCGTCGTTGCGGTAGATGACGACGTCCGTGTAGCCGACGTAGCGGGAGACGGCGAGGTCGAGGTCGCCGTCGTCGTCGCAGTCGGCGAGGGCGACCTCGCGGGAGTTGGCCGTCGCCGTCGACTCCCACAGGGTCGTGCCGTCGAAGCCGCCGCACAGGTCGAGGTTCTCGTAGACGTAGTCCTTGGCGCTCAGGTTGGGGGAGACCAGGTCGAGGTCGCCGTCCCCGTCGATGTCGGCCCAGGCGATGCCCTCGGAGTTGTGGGCGTGGGGCGTCGTCCAGATCGTCGACTCGTCGAGCACCCCGTCGACGTTGAACCAGACCTCGTTGCTCTGGTTGCCGTACCGGGCGATGGCGAGATCCAGGTCGCCGTCGCAGTCGGCGTCGCCCCAGGCGAGGGCGTGTCGCCAGTCGTCGCTGCTCGGGAAGGGCGTGCCTCCAGCCGGGAGCGCGGCCCAGGCGGCGGTGGCCGCGAGCCCCGCCAGCAGCAGCCCGACGACGAAGTGACGTCTCCCCAACCTCACGCGGGTCATCCTACGGGGGTCTACACTCCGCCGCATGACTCACCCGCTGCAGCAGATCATCGACGTCGCCGAGCCCTTCGTTCTGATCGGGGACAGCTCCGACGGCCACTTCCCGGCGATGTCGTATCACGCGTACACGGCCCTGGGCCGGCGCTTCTACTGCGTCGATCTCGGTGGCCTCGGCGAGTCCCGCGGCAAGACCGCCGGAGGCCCGGTGTTCGCCAGCGCGGCCGACCTCCCCGACGACCGCAGCGACCTCGCCGTCCTCTGGACACACCCCCACAAGGCGAAGGGCGCCGTCGACGTGGCCCACGAGGCGGGCTGCAAGCGCGTCTGGTTCAGCTTCCAGACCGGCCACCGCGACGCCGTCGCCCACGCCCGGGAGCTCGGCATGGAGGTCGTCGAGATCGGCCGCTGCCCCGTCTACTACCTGCCCACGAAGGGCATGCCGATGGAGTGCCGTTGGCACGTCCGGCTGACGAAGCTGACCGGGGCTCACCGGCGCCCGCCCCAGACCGACCCCGACGCGAAGCGACGCGAGATCTGGTGAGCGCCGAGCGAGCCGCGGAGGCTCAGTTGGACAGCGTCGAGACCTCTTCGGAGCGGCTGACCCGCCCCGCGAAGTAGGCCTCCCTCAGGTTGCTGATCTGCCCTTCGAGGGTGGCGCGGATCTCGCTCAGCAGGGCGGCGCTCGCCGGGTCCCAGGCCTCGGCCTCGGCGGCCTGGCGGAAGCGGAACAGCTGCTCCCGGAAGTCGGAGACATCGGCCGCGAGCATCCCCAGGCTGTCCTCGCCGACCGGCTCGGGGGCGAAGCCGAGCGCCTCGGGGATGGGCTGCTCGTCGGCGGGGACCGTGCCCCACACATTGCGGATCCGGTCCTCGATCCGGCGCGCGAACTCGAGCTCCTCCTGGGCGCAGGCCCGGTAGAGGACCTCGAGCTTCTCCTCGCCCTCGCTCTCGGCGAGTGTCCGGTGGCCGGCGGCCCGCAGCGCGAGCGCCAGGAGGTGAGCGCGCAGCTCCTCCAGCGTCGCCAGCTGACGGAGGGTTGTTCGATGTTGCTGATCCGAGCGATCGGGTCGCACGCGGTCCTGGACCATCTTGGCACCCAGCATGCGTTGACCGGACAGGTGGGTCCGACTCATGACGCCCTCCCGGGGGTGTGGTTCACGCTCCTTCGAGTTGCAAGGGGTGAGCCAGTTGGGGAGGGGTCGGCGTCGCTCTCGCTGGCCTCGCCGCGCGAGTGGAATTGTGAACGGGCGCACACCCGATCGTGGACTCCGTCCCAGCCGCCCGGCCGCTCAGCGCTGGAGCAGGCACTCCGCCGACAGCGGGTCCACCCGCAGCGCCTGGGACCAGGGCAGGGCGTCGACCTCCCAGTACTCCACGCACCGGTCGCTCAGCCACGCCAGGCGCTTGCACGGGCGGCTCGCCCGCGCCGAGTTGGGGCAGCCCAGGGCGACGTAGTACAGGTACTCGCAGAGGTCCTCGCTGCCGCCCAGGGTCGCGCCGTCGGGGCGCTGGGGGGTGGCGTTGGCGTCGACGTTGAGCCCGGCGCACTCTGCGTGTCCGCCCCGCAGGACGTGGCGGAGCGCGGTGCGGCTCGGTCGCCGCCCCTTCTTGGCCTCGGGGTCCCGGCTGAGCACCCGCAGCGACCACTTCATGTAGTCGTCGTAGCGGTTCAGACCGCCGGCCACGCTGATGCAGTCCTCCGCCAACTCGTCCCCGTTGATCGGCGCCCCCTCGAGGCGATCCCAGGCCGTGCCGCACATGCGCGCGGCGCGCTCCAGGTCGGCGCGCGCGTCGGCGACCTTGCCGCCCTTGCGGTGCTGGAAGGCCATGGACGAGTCGACCACCACCGAGGCCCACAGGACCTCGATCCAGAGCCAGTCCTCCTCGCTCCCCCGGGGGAGACGCGTCAGGGCCTGGTCGAAGGTCTGGCGGCTCTCCTGGCAGTAGGACCACTTGCGGCCGAAGGACGACTCCGGCGCGAGCCGGCACGCGGCGCCGGTGAGCAGGCCGTGGGCGAGCAGCGCTTCGGGCATCGACGTGCGCTCGATGGCCGCTCGGGTGACCGCCTCGCCCTCGGCGAAGGCCTCCTCGTCCCACTTCGCCCGGCTGTAGTGCCAGCCCTGGGCCCACACGAACGCGAGCGCGTGGACCGCGACCGCCCGGTCGCTGTCGGCGGTGATCCGCAGCTCGGCGCCGGCGTCGCGGATCGAGGTGACCTCCTCGCGGGTGTTGAGGTCCCGCACGATCTTGTGGTCGCGGAGGCGAGCCCGCAGCGCGTCGGCGGCGGCGTTCGCCTGCTCGGTCGCCTCCCGCGTCTCCTCCATCTCGGCCCACGCGAAGTAGCCGACGCCGGCGGCGCCGAGCAGACCGACGACCACGATCCCGAGCAGACCGAGCACGAACCCGCGGACCACGCGGCCGAGGCCCGGCTCCTCCTCCGAGGTCGGCTCCGGCTCCAGTACCGTGGGCGCCGGGGCGGGGCGCCTCTGGGAGCGCACCATCAGGCCGCCGTCGTCGATGCGGGAGACCGCCGGAGGGGCCGCGACGTCGCCGACCCGGATCGTGCCGACGGTGCCCTGGGGGGTGCCCGCCAGCTCGGTGACCCGGACCGTGCCCCCGTCCACGGCGTGGGCCGCGCTCGCCTCCATGGCGGCCTCGTCGACCGGGCTGTCGAACCAGTCGAGCAGCTCTTCGTCGTGCCCCCGGAGCACCCGCAGGAGGCGCTTGGCGCGGGGTCGCAGGAAGGGGCCGGGCCGCAGGCACGCCCGCACCGCCAGGTCCCAGGGCGCCTCGAGCCGCTCCAGGGCGGTGAGGTCCCCGGGCGTGCTCCCGGTCAGCACGCGAAGCGACACCGCGCCGAACGCCCAGATGTCGCTGCTCAGCCACGTCTGGTGCTCGGCCTGCATCTCCGGCGGCGCCCAGCTCATCGTGATGTCGGTGGTCGGCACCGGGGCGTCCCAGGCCGGGAAGATGCGCAGGGTGTCGAGGTCGATCAGGTGGACGGCGTCGTCCTCCCCGACGACCACGTTCCCCGGCTTGAGGTCTCCGTGGCCGACGAGCTGGCCGTGCATCCCCTCGAGGATCCCGAGCAGCCGGCAGAGCACCGCGCCTCGCCGCTCGGCGTCCATCTCCGGCGCGGCCGCGTCCAGCTTGGTGCCTTCGATCCACTCGGTGGTGACCCAGGCGAAGCCGCCGCCGCCGCTGCCGGGCTCGGCCTCGGTCGTCAGCCCGCCGCCGAGCACCTCGGGCAGGCCCGCGCAGTCCCGCAGGTGGGCCCGCGCCTGGTAGCCCTCCAGCACCACCGACAGGTCCCGGGGCAGCGTCGAGTAGGAGACCCGGCCGCCCCGGCAGGCCTCCTGGATCATCGGCTCCGAGCGATGGTCGAGGCGACCCGCGAGCACGCGGGTGACCGCCTCCCGGCCGTCGAGCGTGGTCCGCAGGACCAGCCGATCCCGGCCGTGCTTGAGCACCTCCCCCAGCTCGTGGCCGGGGATCGCGAACGCGCCGATCGGAGGCAGCTGGCTCATGGGGCGGGTGGACCTCCCAGGTAGCCGGACTCCTGGGCCGCGGCGAGGATTCGCAGCGCGGCGCGGGCGGCCGACCCGCCTCCCAGCCCGCCGCGGGGTACCACCACGGCCACGGCGATCCGGCCGCTGGTCCGCAGGCCGCAGGCGTCGACGGACTCCGGTTCGGCGAAGCCGATGAACCACGAGTGGGGCACCGGCTTGTTGCTGGAGGTCAGCCCGAAGGCGGCCTCCTCGTCCCGGATCGGGTCGTCCGCGGTGCCGGTCTTGCCGTAGACCCGCAGCCCGGGCGGCTCCCGCTCCCTCAGCCAGCGACCGGTGCCCGAGGGGCCCATCACCCGTCGGAGGCCCGCGACGATCGGCGTGATCCGCTGCGGGTCGTCGACGACCGCGACCTCGGCGCACTCCGCGTCCAACTCCATGCCGGGGGGACAGGTGCGCAGCACGCCGCCGCCGGCGACGGTCGCCACGAGCCGAGCCGCCTGTCCGGGAGTCAGCGCCGCCGCGCCCTGCCCGAAGGCCGTGCTGGCGAGGCGCCGCGAGCCGGGTACGCCGGGGCGCAGCGTGTCGTTCCAGCCCATGCCGACCCCCGCGGCGTGCAGGTCGTGGAGCGGCACCGGCCCCAGCTCCAGCCCCAGCTGCCCGAAGAAGACGTTGCAGCTGACCTCCAGCCCGTGGGCCACGTCGACCTGGCCGTGGGTGATGTCCCCCGAGTAGTCGTGCACCGGTCGCTCCCAGCCGTCCCGGTCGAAGTAGGGGCCGTCCTCATCGGACAGGGTGCATGGCCAGGTACCCGCCGACGTCGCCTCGCAGCCGGCGCCGACCGGCTCGAGGACCCCGGCGCGGGCGGCCGCCAGCGCGGTGTAGACCTTGGCGATCGAGCCCGACTGCCAGAAGCCGCGCAGGCCGGTCTTGTCCGGGTAGGCGCCGTAGACGCCGACGAAGGTCGGGTCCATCGCGTCCAGGCGGGCCCCCCAGCCGGCCCCCGCTGGGTCGAAGTCGGGGACCTGGGCCCGCGCGAGGACCTGCCCGGTGTCGACGTCGATGACGACGGCCGCCGCCGCCTTGCCGCCCTCGGCGGCGCGCACCAGCTCCTCGACGGTGCGTCGTTGCAGGTCGGCGTCCAGGGACAGGGTGACCGAGCGGGCGTCGACGTCCGCCTCGATCCGGGCCAGCTCGGCGGCGCGCGCTTCGGGTCGCATCCGGACGAGCGGGATCAGTGGCGAGCGGTCGACGCCGCCGACGGGGATGAAGCGCACCGGGGCGCCGTCGGTGCGCGCCTCCGCGCGAACCCGGTCGACGTCGCGGGCCTCCCCGTGGGGCACCGCGAGGGCGAGCCGCGGGCGGGGGCCGCTGCCGTAGACCCACACCCCCATCGTCGGTTCGGTCGCCTGGAGGCCCCGCAGCCGGCCTTCGAAGATGCGCTCCAGCGCCCACGGCGGGCGCATCCGCCGGGAGTGGGGATCCTCCCAACCCATCACGGTGCCGAGGTCGTCGCCCAGCGGGTAGGTCCGGTCGCCGTCGCCGTCGGTGGTGGCCAGCCCCCCCCCCGGCCCGGCGGGCGGCCGCCCCCGCGGGCTGG
>CAYQEG010000015.1:44012-62057 GCA_964416435.1 uncultured Rickettsiales bacterium | reverse complement strand
GGCGCCCTGGGGTTCGGGCGGGGGGGGGGGGGGGGGGGGGGGGGGGTGGGCCGCGCCGGGGGGGGGGGGGTGGCCCCCGCGGGGGATGGCTCGGGCGATCGCCTCCATTCGACGGTCGTGGCGGAGCAGCAGCCCGCCGTCGGCCCCCTCGGTGATCAGGGGCGTGCCCAGGTGCTTCGGTCCGCGGATCACGCCCAGGTCGAAGCTGACCCAGGCCGCCGCCACCAGGCCCGCCGTGACGACCACCGCCGCCTCGCCGAGCCCCCGCCGCAGCTGCAGGAGCTCGTCGTCGGGCACCGTCGGCTTGCCGTCGACCGCCAGCCGCCCGAGGACCCCGACGAGCAGCAGCATCACCGCGACGGACGTGCGGCCCGAGCTGAGCAGGGGCGTCACGATCCCGGTCAGCGGCAGGAACCCCGTGGCGCCGCAGAAGATGACCGCGGCCTGGACGAAGAGGAGGATCGCAAGGCCGCCGGCGAGCAGCGAGCGCTCGGGGGTGCGGGCGAAGGCGCCGATCCAGAGGCCCTGCAGGACGAGCCCGCCGAACGCCGCGAGGTAGCCGAAGAGCCCCAGGGTGCCCAGCTCCTCCCCCAGGTGGGCGAGCACGAGGTCGTTGTGGCCCGCCGGGAGCGCGGCGATGGCCGCCCCCCCGAGACCCTGGCCACGGAAGCCGCCGGCCCCGAACGCCCACAGCGACTGGGACAGCTGGGTGCCGAACGGGTGCCCGTTGGTCCAGGGCTCGACCATCATGCGGATGCGGGTCGGGGCGAGGCCGGGCGCGGCGTCCGGGAACGCGAACAGCAGGGCGGTGGCGCCGACGAGCAGGCCGCCGACCACCAGCACCTCCAGCGGGGACCGGGTGGTCACGTGGTAGAGCCCGACGAAGAGCCCCGCGAGCACCAGGATCGGCCCCAGGTCCCGCACCGCCACCAGGCCGACGAAGATGAGGAGGAGCGCCCCGATCGCGGGCAGCAGCCAGCGTGCTCGGGGGACCGGCAGCTCGGCGAGGCCGGGGATGCGGCCGACGACCGGCACCCGGCGCAGCTTCTTGCGCTGCCACCGCAGCTCCGCGGCCCTGCTTCCGAGCACGGCCGCGACGAACGCCGCGAACGCCGGCTTGACCAGCTCGAGCGGCTGGAAGCCGAACAGGTTGATGTGGGTGCCGCCGGGGCCGCTCCCCAGGGGCGAGGCGAGCAGCGCGAAGGCGAGCACGACCAGCCCCAGCAGGGCCCACTTCGCCTTGCGGAGCAGTCGGCCCGGATCCCAGGGGGCGACCATGGCGATCCCGGCGGCGACCCCGCCGACGGCGATCGCCTGGCCGAACGCGGGGGCCGACCAGCGCACCCCCCGGAGCACGTCGCCGTAGCCCGTCTGCAGGCACAGCCCCAGCCCCGCGCAGGCCGCCGCGGCGGGCACCAGCAGGGGCGCCGCGACCGACGTCCGGGCGCGCTTCGCGACGGACGCGAGGCGACCCAGCGCGAGCCCCGCGAAGCCGACGCAGGCGAGGACCCAGGCGCGGGTGGCGGCGGCGCGGACCTCCGCCTCGGTGCGCAGCAGCTCGCCGGACCGATCGGACGCCTGCCCCAGCGCGGTCTCGACGGCTTCCTGCACCCCCCACCCCGTCAGCAGCGCGACGGCGATGACGGCGACGAGCTCGAGGATCAACACGATCACGGCGGGGGCTCCTCATCCGGAGACGGCTGAGGCTCGGGGATCGTTCGTACCGAGTCGTCGTCGTCGGGCTCGGCGGGGGCCGGCGCGGACGGCGGGGCGGAGTCGTCGTCGTCCGGGGTCGTCGCCGCCGGGCCGGGCAGGAGCCGGGACGCGGCGAAGCCGGCGAGGCCTCCCACCGCGGCCAGCGTCAGCAGCCGACGTCCCCGCCCGCCGCCGCCCGCCGCCCGCGTCCGGCGCACCGCGAGCACGGTCACGTTGTCCTTGCCGCCCCGCTGCAGGGCGAGGTCGACGAGCCGCTCGACCAGGACATCCGGGGCGTCGCCGCGTCGGCGGGCGTCGGTCAGGAGCTTGACCACCTCGCCGCCGGGGACCATGTCGGACAGACCGTCGGTGCACAGGACGAGCAGGTCCCCCTTGCCGAAGGAGGCCTCGGCGAGGTCGATCCAGTCGTCGATCCCGCCGGCGCGAGTGCCGATGTCCCGGGTCACCTGGTGGCGGCCTCCCTGGGCCTCGGCCTGCTGTTCGGTGAGGGCCTCGGCCTCCTGCCGGGCCGCGACCACGGTGTGGTCCCGGGTCAGCTGCTCGCAGCCGCCGTCCCGGACCAGCCAGGCGCGGGTGTCCCCGACGTGGGCCAGCCTCACGACCGGCCCGCTGACCAACGCCGCGGTCGCGACGCAGCCCATGCCGGCCCGGGCCGCGTTCCGCGCCGCGTCGTCCCGGATCCGCTGGTGACCCGCGCGCAGGCCGGCGTGGGGCCGACCGGTCTCCTCGAGGGCGCGTCGAAGCAGGTCGGCCGCGACCTCTCCGGCGTTGCTCCCGCCCATGCCGTCGATGGCCGCGAAGAGCCCGCGACGCGGGTCGAGCACCCAGCTGTCCTCGTTGTGGCGCCGGACCCGACCGGTGTGGGTGCGCACCGCGGCGCTCAGCCCTCCCGCCGCGGCGGACATGCGCTCCGCGGGCGGGCCGATCGGTCCGCTCATCAAACGGGCTCGATCGTGAGCACCAGCGCCCCGCGGCTCAGATCGACCTCGGCCGGCAGCTCGTTCAGCCAGATCTTGCCGCCCGCCTGCAGCGGGCGGCCCGCCACGACCACCGGGTTGGCGTCCGCGCCCCGGCCGACGCAGACCGCGTCGCTGGACCGCTCGACCCACAGCTGCACCCGGTTGACCCGGTCGTCCGCGCCCTCCAGGGCGACGAAGCCGGGGGGCGGGTTGGCGTGGGGGCGCCCCAACTGCACCCGCTGCTCGGTGCTCACGAACGCCTCGCCGCCCGACCAACGCAGCCGGACGCCGCCCTCGGTGGCGACGTTGGCGTCGTCGATGCGGGTCGTGCCGGCGTCGACCGGCCGGCCCGGGCGCACCCGGACGGTCATCTCGTCGTCCTGCGCCGCGGCCAGGTCGCCGTTGTCGACGCAGCGGGCCTGCACCTCTCCGTGGCCGGTCGGCAGGTCGCTCGCCTCGTCGGCGAGCAGCCGCACCACCCAGTCGCCGACGGTCCGCGCGCCGAGCTTGCTCGCCGACTCCTCCAGCACTGCCGGCACGTCGCTGGCGAACTGGCCCTGCAGCTCCTTGAGCCGCCGGAGGTCCGCGCTGGACAGGAAGAAGACGAACTCGTTCCAGACGATGCGGCGCCCGTGGGCGTCCTTCAGCTGGCACTTGTCGACGACGGCGCGGAGCGCCAGCGCCAGCCGGTAGGGGTCGACCTCGACCGGCCCCCCGAGCATGCGCGCGAACAGCCCCCGGCCCAGGGCGCCGAAGTCGATCCGGTACCGGCCCGCTTCCCCTCCGATCGGCTCGATCGCCGCCATGCGTCCTCCGTGCTGCTGCTGCCCCTACGCGTCGGGGTCGGGATCCCTTGCACCTGACTCGGGAGCACCCACCGCCACGCGGATCGTGGCGCCGCTCCCGGGGTCGCGCAGCTCGATCACGTCTCCCCGTTCGACACGCACCGACCGCTCCCTCGTCCGCGCCGGCCGCTTGCGGCCGCCGGCGCCGTCGACCACCACGAGGTCCTCGCCCTGGTCGACCACCTTGAGGATCGCCGCCGCGCCGGCCCGGCGGATCGTCGCGGCGGCCCGGCTCACCCACTTCTCGGTCGCGGTGACGACCAGGTCGTTGGCGACCGCGTCGGCCGGTCCGTGGTTGGGGCCCCGCCCGATGCGCAGCTCTTCTTCGGTGAGGGGCAGGACGAGCCGCTCCCCCGCGCGATCCCCGTCGAGCACGAACAGGGCGACGCCCGCCCCTTCGTCCGTGGGCTCGGCCACGACGGCGAGGCGGTCGCCGTCCACGACGGCGTAGACGCGCACGGGCAGGTCGTCCCGGCTGGCCCTCGCCAGCTCGTTGAGGAGCCGGTCGGCGACCGACGGGTCGAAGCTCGGGTCGTCCGTCATGCGCTCGACCCGGGCGACCTGGTCGGCCGGCACGGTGACCGTCACCTCCAGGGCCGGCGGGAACGACGCGCGCCCGCGGGCGCCGAAGCCCTGGTGGACGAGCAGCGCCTCCACCACGCGCCGACGCAGCTCGTCGGGCCCGACGGGCCCGCCGCCGAACATCCGTCTCATCGAGCCCAGCAGCCCGCCGCCTTCGCGCTCGTCTTTGTCTCCCATGGGCCGGCCAGCATGCCGCACCCCGGCGATCGGGGCCAAGCGGCAGCCTCGCTCCTTTCCGAATCCGTTATTCTCACAGGCTCGGGGGAGAACCGGGGCCTCGAGGGCCCGAGGGACAGGCGTACTTGGCCGACGCGGGACAAGACGGCGAACTCCGCAAGGACGTTCGGCGCAAGCTCAAGGGGGTCCACCTCGAGGTGGCCCAGGTGCTGTACAACCTCGCCAAGACGGCGCGGTCGTTCGGTTTCTATGCCCGTGACAACCAGGCCATCAAGAACTTCATGGACGAGCTCGAGGTCGGGCTCCAGGCGTTCCTGAGCGAGCACGGCGCGATCGTGCTGATCGTCGGCGCCGACCGCTTCCTGTACGAGGGCGAAGAGGTCTATCACGACGCGGATCGGGAGAACGGCATGCCGTTCCGCCTGTTCCGGGACGGCGTCCGGGCGATGACCCTGAAGCCGGGCCTGACCCGCCCCGAGCTCGAGGCGATCCTCGACATCCTCGCGAAGCGAGCCTCCACCGGCCGCGAAGCGGAGGAGGAAGACCTCGTCACCCTCCTGTGGAAGAAGTCGTTCGAGAACGTCACGTACGCCGCGGTCGAGGGGTTCACCCACGACCTGCACGCCGCCGGCGCGTTCGACGCCGAAGGGCGACCGAAGGCCGACTCCGGCGAAGCGATCCCGCGGATGCTGGAGCGCATCTCGGGCAAGCGGGAGCTGGTCGGCTCCGCCCAGGCGCTCGCCTACGGGGTCGAAGGGGGCGGTCGCAAGATGGCCTCCTTCCGGGACGCCCAGGCCGAGCAGCTCCTCCGGGAGACGATCGGCGAAGAGGAGGAGCGGATCGAGGCCGAGGGCCGCCGCCGCCGCGGACCTCAGCACAAGATGCGGGTCGGCGGCGAGACCGCGCAGATCGCGGTCGAAGAGGCGTTCGCCGACGGCGCCGACACCGCCGCGTTCGCCGCGCTCGGCAGTGGCTTCGCCGAGGGGCTCTACCCGGGCCGCGCCCACTACCCGCTGCCGTTGCGCGGGGGCCTGGTCGAGATCCAGTTCAACGCCCTGGAGTTCGAGGAGGTCAACGCGCTGCGGATGGAGATGGAGGAGGAGAACGAGCTGGGGCTGCTCCACATGCTCGACTACTGCTTCGAGCTCTGCCTGCACGAGCCCGACTCGTTCCAGCCCGACGACTTCCGTCCGATGATGTCGCCGATCCGGCGGTACCTCGTCCGGGCCCGCGACCTCGAGGCGTACGACCGGCTGCTGCGGTACCTGCGCCGGATCGCGGCCGGCGGCGTCTACCCGCCGTTCCTGACGAAGTACGCCCAGGACATGCTCGCGGAGTGCAGCTCGGGCGACGCGCTGGGCCAGCTGATCGCAGCGGCGTCGGGCGACGAGGAGCTGGAGAACCTGGCTTGGGACGTGCTGCAGCAGCTGCTGCCGGACCTGGAGCCGTCGGAGATCCTGCGTCTGCTCGGCCACGCGATGACCGAGCACATGGCCAACATCCTGGCCGGCACCCTGATCCGGCGGACGGGGAACCGACTCGACCTCTACCAGGAGGCGCTCAGGGGGGAGGACCGGACGTCGGCGCTGGCGTCGCTGCGTTGCCTGGCGACCCTCCGAACGCCCGAGGCGGTCGAGCTCATCGAGCGGGCGATCACCTGGCCGGAGGTCTCGGTGCGTCGGGCCTGCGTGCGCATCCTCGGCCGGGTGCCGAAGACGGAGCGGTTGCCGCGGCTCATGCGCCAGGCGCTCCAGGACTCGGAGATCGAGGTCCGCGACGAGGCGGTGCGGGCGATCGACCGCCAGGGCGACCCCCGCCTCGCCCAGACGCTGTTCCGGTGGTTCGGCGAGTCCGGCTTCAAGGAGAGCGACGACGTCACCCGGGATCGCATCGTCGGTCTCGTCGCGGAGCTGGATCCCGAGTACGCCACCCGGGTGCTCTCCCAGAAGCTGGACCTCGGCGTGCGAGCCCGGATGGGCGGCCTGATCAAGACCCCCGAGGCGGTCGAGTGGAACCGGCTCGCGGTCGAGGGGCTGGCGACGGCGGCGACCCCGGGCGCGATCCGCAAGTTGAGCGAGATCCGCACCAAGGGCGGCGACGACTTCCGTGAGCTGGTGACCCGGCGTCTCTTCGAGGCCCGGCGCAAGGCGGACTCCGCGTGATCGACTCTCCCCACGACGACGGCTTCCTCAGCCTCGACGGCGTCGCGGACGCGTCGCCGATCGTCGATCCCGACGAGAGCGAACTCGGTCGGCTCCGGGACTTCGGCAAGGGGCTCGTCAACTACCTCTTCATGTCGATGCGGACGCTGGCGATCCACGACTCCAAGAACGCCGCGGTCAACGAGCCGCTGAGTCGGTTGGCGGAGGTCCTGGAGGAGCTCAGCAAGGAGATCCACCGGACCCACTTCATCACCGTCGAGGGGCAGATCTACCTAAACGACCTGCGCATCAAGATGGAGGCGTCGGCCTACGGGAACATCAACTACCTGGTGAACGTGCTGAACAAGCACGGCATCGGCGGCATCACGTTCAACCGGCCCCTCCCGCTCGAGGATCTCAAGCCGCTGGTGCTGCTGCTGCTCAACACGCGACCGCCGGCGGAGGGCGAGGGGGATCCCCTCGAGCACATCCGCGAGGAGCTGGAGAAGGCGGACATCCCGGGCGTCGACTTCGACCGGCCGTACTACTTCAAGTCGGGGGAAGGGCAGTCGCTGGCCACCGCGTCGGGCGACGCGGCGGCCGAGCAGGAGGTGGCCGCGCTGTCGTACGCCAAGGGCGTGCTCGCGGTGAAGGACTACTTCCGCGCCGTGGAGGCGGCGGAGACCGCCAACCCGCTGCGGATCCGGAAGATCGTGCACGACCTCGTCGACGTGTCCGAGGACGCGCCGGACGACTTCCTCAAGCTGCACACCATCCACGGCATCGAGGACCCGTACTACAACCACTGCGTCAACGTGGCCTCCCTCGCGGTCGCGATCGGGCGCGAGCTGCAGCTCAGCCGCGTCGAGCTGGCCGAGCTGGGCGCGGCGGCGATGTTCCACGACCTCGGCTACGCGGCGGCGGAGCGGGACGTCGAGGGCGCCAGCGACTGGGATGACGAGCGCCGCATGCGCTACCACCCCATCGCCGGGTTCAAGGCGTTGCTGCGCCAGGGCGAGTACGGCCCGGGGCTGATGCGCCGCCTGCTCGTCACGCTCGAGCACCACATGCACTTCCGCCGCCCCGGTGGCTTCCCGAACCTGGGGAAGAAGCGCCTCTCGGTGTTCACGCGGATCGTGCAGGTCGCCGATCACTACGACGCGCTCATCACGCCGGCCGGCCAGGACCCGGGGCTGCTCCCGGCCCGGGCCCTGGAGCGGATCATCGCAGCGCGGAACATCGTCTTCGACCCGGTCGTCGTGAAGGCGCTGATCAACGTCGTCGGCCGCTACCCGTACGGCTCGCTGGTGCTCCTCACGAGCAACGAGATCGGCGTCGTCACGAGCGGCGGCCGGACGGCCGAGGCGTTCGTCAAGCCGATCGTGACGGTGGTGCGCAACGCCGACGGATCCGAGTGCGACCCCCGGCCGCTGGACCTCGCCGAGGATCGGGTGATGCGCCGTCGCGTCGCGGAGGTCCTGGATCCGCACGGTGCCGGCATCACCCCTCACGCCGTGCTGTTCGAGCACCTCGGCGACGACGACGACGACGACGACGAGGGCGCGGCGGCGGTCGACGCGGACTCGTGGACCAAGGCGATCTGGGGGGGCGAGGACACCTCGACCCTGATCACCGAGGCGGTCGGCTCCGAGGACGACGACCTGGGCGACTGGCAGCTGCCGTCCCTCGTGGGGAGCGACGGCTTCGCCGAGGCGCCGCCGACGTCGGAGCCCGAGCCCGCGCCCGAGCCCGAACCCGCCGGGTCGCCGGTGGGGGAGCCTGAAGCCGGTCCGGAGCCGGAAGCCGCGCCGGAGCCGGTGGCGGAGCCGGAAGCGACTCCGGAGCCTCCGGCCGCTCCGCCGGAGGTCTTCGACGACCAGGAGTCCCACGACTTCGAGGTGGCGGCGGAGCTGCCTCCGCTGCTTCCGGACCCGCCGGCCGACGACGACCCGGACTCCGAGGAGTTCGAAGTGGCGGCGGAGCTGCCTCCTCTGCTTCCGGACCCGCCGGCCGACGACGACCCGGACTCCGAGGAGTTCGAAGTGGCGGCGGAGCTGCCCCCGCTGCTCCCCGACCCCCCCGAGCCGGGGCGGGCGCCCGAGCCCTGGGAGCAGGGCGGCGCCGTCTCGGCGCCGGAGCTCGGCATGGCCTCGGCCACCGGCGGATTCGACCCGTGGGGCTTCGACGCGTCGGGCACCTCGAGCAGCGACGTCTCCTCCGACGTGCACGTCGTGCCGGCGCTCACCGAGGAGTGGGAGGAGGAGGAGGGCAACACGACGGGCGCCGAGGGTTGGCGGATCGACCAGACCGGACCCGCCGAGAACGCCCCGCCGCCGCCCCAGGCGACCCCGGGCGACACCCAGGAGAGCCAGGACGCGCCGGGCTCCACCACGAGCAGCGCCCAGTGGAAGCACCTCACGGACGAGGAGATCGCCGCCAAGAAGGCCGCGTGGAAGAAGGCGATGGCCGAGGCCTGGGCCCAGGGTGGTGAGGCGGCGGTGCGGAACCTCGCGTCCCGCACCTGGTACGACTTCGACCAGGACTGAGCCGCGGCGTTGGCGAAGACCCGATTCCAGTGGGAGGCCGACTCCGGCGAGCCTCGAGACGCGGTCCAGGAGGGCCGCGGCCGCTCCCAGCGGAAGCGCGAAGCGAAGGCGACCGAGGCGCTGGTCGACGACCTGCTCCGGCTCTCCGTGCGGGAGGTCGCCGAGCTGCCCCTGGCGGCCGACACGATCGACGCGCTGGAGACCCTCCGGACCCTGAGCGAGCGTCGCGGGGTGCGGGGAGCCCTGCGGCGACAACGGCTGCAGGTCGCGGGGCGGCTCCGGCGGGAGGACCTCGACGCGCTGCGGGCCGCCCTCCCGGAGCACCCCGGCGTCTCCGAGCAGGAGATCACGCTGCGCCTCGCGGAGCGCTGGCGCGCCCGGCTGTTGCAGGAGGGCGACCCGGCGATCGCCGCCCTGCTGACCGAGCATCCGGGCGGCGACCGGCAGCGCCTGCGCCAGCTCGTGCGGCAGGCCCGCAAGGACGCGGCGGGCCCGGAGGAGCGCAAGTCGAAGGCGTTCCGGGAGCTCTTCGCGGCCGTTCGGGCGGTCCTCGGCTGAGCGCCTCTTCGACTCGGGGTCGGACCGCGAGTACACTCCGCGGTCGCGTGCCGCGCCCCCTGCCCACCCGGATCTTGATCCCCGCCGTGCTCCTCGCCTGCTGGGCGACCCTCGCGGTCGTCTGGGCGGTCGCCCCGGCGGCCTGGCCGGCGCTCCTGGGCGCGTTCGGGCTGCTCGTCGTGACCATCACGATCGCCTCGCTCCACCCGGAGCTCCGGCTCTTCGGCGACGCGGTGGTGCGCGGCCCCCGGGACGGAGGCGCCGTCGCGCTCACCTTCGACGACGGGCCGGATCCGGCGTTCACGCCGGCCATCCTCGACCACCTCGACGCGGCGGGGGCCAAGGGCACCTTCTTCCTCGTCGGGGAGGCGGTGAGCCGGGCGCCCGAGGTGGCGCGGGCCATCGTGGAGCGCGGCCACCAGGTCGCCAACCACGGCTACGTCCACCGGTGGCAGCTGATCTTCACGCCGGGCCGGCTGGCTCGGGACTTCGTCGCCTGCAACGACGCCATCGCCGAGGCGACGGGCCGCGTGCCCGCCTTCTTCCGTCCCCCGGTCGGGGTGCTCGCTCCCGAGGTCATCGACATGGTCGACGCCGCCGGGGTGCGGCTCGCGGCGTGGTCGCTGCGGCCGCGCGACGGGACCTTGTCCGACCCCGCGGAGGTCCGGCGCCGCGTCTCGTCGAAGATCCAGGCCGGTGACATCGTCCTTTTGCACGACACCGCGCGGCACGGCCGCTGGGACCCGCCGGCGGTCGCGGCGCTGCCGGGGATCCTGGAGGATCTGCAGCAGCGGGGCCTGCGCTCCGTGACCCTGCACGAGCTGACGGGGGAGCGGGCGTACGTGGAGGACGAGCCGATGAGACCGACCGGAGCCCGACGCTCGCCCATCCCGCTGCTCGTGGCGACCACCCTGGCGTTGCTCCTGGGGAGCACCGCCGCCCGGGCCTTCGCCGGCGAGCCGGGGCTCCCCCCGGCCCTGATCGAGGCCGCGACCGAGCTCGCCGCGACCACCACCGTGCAGGCGAACTTCGAGCAGACGAAGACGTCGGTCCTGTTCGCGGAGCCGGTGGTCGCGACGGGCCGGCTGTCGCTGCGCCGCACCGACCATCGGATCGTCTGGGACTACACCGACGGCGTCGCCGTGCTGCTCGCCGACGGGCGCGTCTTCCCCGCCGGCAGGTCGGCCAGCGAGCTCGACCCCGAGGAGGCGGCCGGCGTGCCGATGCCCGGGGGAGCGGGCCTGGGCGAGCTGTTCGGCGCCCTGTTCACGCTCGACGCCGAGGCCCTGGGGCGCCACTTCACCGGGGTCGACCTGGGCGACGGTCGTTTCCAACTCACGCCCCGGACCGACCGGGCCTCCGCCCTGTTCACGAAGGTCCTCCTGGAGGTGTCGGGCAGCCCGCGAGCGCTGCGCCGCATCGAGATGGACGAAGCGACCGGGGACCGTACGGTCGTCGTCTTCAGCGACGTCGTGCAGGGGGTCGAGCTGACCGACGGTCGCTTCCAGACCCCTGCCGAGCGAGCCGCCGCGAGCCCATGAGATGAGGCCCATCGCGCCGGGGCGGCCCGGCCTCGTGCTCGCGGTGGTCGCCGCGCTGCTGCTCGTCGCGACGCCCGGGGTCCTCCAGCTGCGGGTCGACGCGGACATCGGCCGCTTGCTCCCCCGCGCCAGCGAGGCGAGCGAGGGGCTGGCCCTGGTCCTGGAGGGGTTCGCGGGCCGCTCGACCATCTACCTGCTGCTCGAGGCCGAGGGCGAGCCGCCGGCCGATGGCATGGAGACCGTCGCCCGGGCCGTGGCCGATCGGGTCGAGCAGGTCGACGGCGTGGACGCCGTCATCGCGGGGGTGGAGCCGGCCGCGGTCGACCCCCGCCTCGTGGCCGACCTCGCGGACGACGTGCTGCTCCGGGATCTCGCCGCCCGCGTGTCCGACGACGGGGTGCAGCGACGCGCGGCGACCCTCAAGCGCATGCTCTCGAGCCCGACGAGCCCCGAGGTCCGGCGGCTGCTCCTGGACGACCCCCTGGGCCTCACCGAGCTGCTGGGCGAGCGCCTCGCCCGGGGCAGCGGTCGGGTCGGCGGCGGCGGCGGCTTCGTCAGCGAGGACGGTCGCACCGCCCTGGTCGTCGTGAGACCGACCGATCCGGGCGGAGCGACCGCCCGGGCCGCGCTGCTCGCCGACGTCGAGGCGGCGGCGGCCCAGGACGCGGCGTCGGTGCGGGCGACCGGGGCCTGGGCCCACGCGTCGGCCATCGCCGACGCCACGAAGCGGGACGCCGGCAAGCTCAGCCTCACCTCCGCGCTGGCGGTGCTCCTGCTGTTCCTCGGCTTCTATCGCTCCGGGGGCAGCCTGCTCCTCGCCGGGGCGGTCCTGGGCTCGGCCGCGTGGCTGACGATGGGCATCGGTGGCGTGATCTTCGGCGAGCTGACGCCCGTCGCGGCGGGCGCGCTGGCGGTCGTGTTCGGGCTCGGCATCGACCCCGCCATCCACATGATCGCCCGCGTGCGGGAGGCGAGGGCCAGCGAGGCGCCCGGCGCGGCGGTCGCGACGGCCGTCCGTGGGGTCGGGCCGGCGGTGATCGCCGCCAGCGCCACGACCGCCCTGGCGCTGTTCGGGATCGCGCTGGCCGACCCCGGCGCCCTCGGCCAGTTGGGCGTGCTCGCGGGCTCCGGCGTGGTGCTGAGCGCGGCCCTGGTCCTCGTCGCGCTGCCCGCGGCGTGCCTGCTGCTCGGCGAGCGGCTGAGCGGTGATCCGGGGGTCGGGGCGGGGGCGGCTCGCGCCGGCGCGGCCGCGGTGCAGGCGCGGTCGGCGGTCGTCCTGGGGGGCGCCGTCCTCCTGGTCCTGGCCGTCGCCGGGCTGGGGCTCGGTCGCGTGACCTGGGACGCGAACCTGTCGGCGTTCGAGCCCGACCACCTGGCCCCCGTGCAGGTGGACGGGGACCTGCGCGCGGCCTTCGGGGAGGCTCGCGACCCGTTGCTCGTGGTGCTCAGCGGTCCGGATCAGCAGGCCGTGCTGCGGGCCAACGAGGCGTGGACCGAGGCGCTCGGCGGGCTGGCGCCGCAGAGCGCCGCCGCGGTCCTGCCGTCCGACCAGTCGGCGGCCAGCCGCCGCGCCTGGGTGACCGCCCTGGACCTGCCCGGTGCGGCGGACCGGCTCCGGGTCGCGCTGGTGGACCAGGGCTTCGTCGCGGCGCCGTTCGAGCCGGGGCTGGCCAAGCTGGGGTCGCTGGACGGCGCCGCGGTCGTGCCCGCCTGGCTGGCCTGGATGCGGGAGCAGAACGCGGCCGAATTGGGCGGCGTGGCCCGGGCGGTCATCAAGCTGGCCCCGGTCGATCCAGCGACGCTGCCCGAGGCCCCGGCTACCGAGGGCGTGACGGCGCGGGTCACCTCCCGAAGCCTCGTCGAGCGGGACACCGCAGCGGGCATGCGAGCGACGCTGCCCCGGCTGCTGGGGCTGGCCGCCCTGGTCGTGCTCGCGGTGCTCGGTCTGCGCTACCGCCGGCTCCTGCCGGTGCTCGTGACCGCGGGGCCGCTGGTCGGGGCGGTGCTGCTGTACCTGGGGCTGCACGGGCTGCTCGGCTGGGCCATCACCCCGTTCGTCGTCGCGGCGGTGCCCCTCCTCATCGGCGTCGGGATCGACGATCATCTGTTCGTGCTCGATCGGTACCTGGAAGCGGGCGACGCGGATCCCCTCGGTGACGCGCTCGCCGGGGCGGGCCGCGCCGTGGCCGTCACCACCGCGACGACGCTGGCCGCCTTCGGCGTGCTCGCGCTCTCGGAGTTCGGCGCCCTGGCGGAGCTCGGCCGCTCGGTCGCCCTGGCCCTCGGGATCGCCTTCGCCAGCTCGGTGGTGCTGCTGCCCGCGCTGCTCGCGGTGCTGCCGGTCCGGAGGACGCCGTGAGCGCGGTGCTCATCGCCGGGGGCGCCGCCACCTCCGCCCCGGGGCGGGGGATCGACGCCCTGTTCGAGGCGGCCTGCGGGCGGGTGGACGCGCTGCGGCCCGAAGCGGCGGCCCCCTACGACGTGTCGGGGCTCCGCCAGCCGCGCGCCTGCTGGCTGCCGCCGACGCTGCGGGCGCCCCTGTTCGCCGACCCGCAGGTCGACCCCGCCACCGTCCTGCTCTCCGCGGTCGTCGCCGACGCGCTCGAGTCGGCCCGGCTCCCCTCGACGTTGTCGGACCGCGCCCGCTGGGGGCTGTGGCTCGGCACCAGCCTCGGCGGCATCGGCAGCTGGCAGCGGGAACACGCCGCCGGGATCGCCGGGCCGGAGCCCGTGCGCACCGGGCTGGGCTACGCCTCGCCGGGCCGGGACGTCGCCCGGGCGATGGGCCTGCGCGGCCCGGTCCGCACCGTCAGCACGGCGTGCTGCTCGGCGACCGTCGCGGTGGGGGAGGCGCGCGACGCGCTGGAGCGGGGCGAGGTGGATGTCGCGATCGCCGGCGGGGTCGACGTGCTGTGCCGCTTCGTGCACACCGGCTTCGACGTGCTCGGGGCCCTGTCGAAGACCGAGCAGCGTCCCTTCGCGGAGTCCCGGGACGGCCTGTGGTTGGGGGAGGGGGCGGGCGTCGTGGTGCTCCGCCGCGCCGAGGTCGGCGAGACCGGCGTCGAGGTGGCGGGCGGCGGCCTCGCCGGCGACGCGCTCCGCCTGACCGGCCCCGACCCGACCGGGGCGGGGGTGCTCCGCGCGGTGCACCAGGCGCTCCTCCAGGCGGACCTCGCGGCCGACCGGATCGCCGCCGTGTCGGCCCACGGCACCGCCACGGTGCTCAACGACGCGATGGAGATGGCGGGCCTGCCGACCCTGCTCGGGGAGCGGGTCGCGGACGTGCCGGTCCACGGGATCAAGCCGGTGCTCGGGCACACGCTGGGCGCCTCCGGGATCTTCGAGATCCTCGTGCTGCAGCGCGCGATGGAGACCGGTCGGTTCCCCGGCACCCCCGGCGACGGGCCCGACGCCGACGACTGCCGCATCCGGGTCCATCGCGCCGCGCCCCTCGACGTCGACCTGCCGGTCGCCCTGTCCATCAACTCGGCGTTCGCCGGCAACAACGCCGCCGTCGTGCTCCGGAGGCGGTCGTGACGCGCGTCGTCGTCACCCGCGCCGGGGTGCTCACGCCGGCCGGCGTCGGCCTGGGCCGCGTGCGGGCGGCGGTGTCCGAACACCCCGAGGAGCCGCGCAGCCGCCGGGAGCTCGCCGCTGACCACGGTCCGCCGATGGAGGTGCGCCAGGTGCCGGTCAAGCTGCGCAAGCTGTTCGACCCGCCGCCGCCCCGGCTCTCCCGCCTGGACCGCTACCCGCGGCTGTTCCTGGCCGCCGGCCTGCTCGCCCTCGACGGGGTCGAGTTGAGCGAGGAGGAGCAGCTGCGATGCGGGGTCGGAGTGGGCTCCAGCTTCGGCTGCTGGGGGGTCGACGAGCAGTACCACCGGGGGCTCCTGAAGCGTGGCCCGCGTCTATGCAGTCCCCTGCATTTCGGGTATACGGTGCCGGGCTCGGCGGCCGGTGAGCTCAGCATCGCCGGTCGCCTGCGCGGCCCCAACGCCACCTGGGTGGCGGGGCGAGCGAGCGGGCTGATCGCCCTGACCGAGGCCACCCGATGGATCCGCGATGGTCGCTGCGACCGGGCGGTCGCGGGCGCGGCCGACGCGATGGGCGCCTGGCTCGCGCGCGAGCTCCGTGACGCGGGCTGGCCCGCCGGCCTGGCCGGCGAAGGGGCCGTCGCGCTGCTCCTGGAGCGCGCCGACCTGGCGGAGGAGGCCGGTCGGACGCCGCTGCTGGAGCTGGAGCCCGGACGGGCGTGGTTCGATCCCGAACAGGACGGCGACGCCTGGTCCCCGCCGCAGGACCCCGGTCCGGTGGCGAGGGCGATCGGGGACTGTTTCTCGGTCGCGGGGCTGCTGGAGGTCCTGCTGGCCGACGCTCCCCGCGAAGTCGAGGTGACCGGGCGCTGCGGCCACGGCGCCTCGGTGTTGCTGGTGGGAGAGAGTTGATGGGTGCTGCCGCGACGATCGACGCCGTCCGCGAGATGGTGATGGACGCCTTGAACCTCCACGAGGAGTACGACCCCGAGGAGATCGAGGCGGAAGCCCAGCTCTTCGGGGACGACGGGCTCGGGCTGGACAGCCTCGACGCCCTGCAGCTCGCCGTCGCCATCGAGGAGCGCTACGGCGTCACCATCGACGAGAACGAGGGGCAGAAGGTGTTCCGCTCCGTCAGCAGCATCCTGGCCCACATCCAGGAGCGCGCCGCGAGTTGAGCGGCGCTGTCGTGGCGACCACCGAGCTCCCCATCCCCCACGCCGAGCCGTTTCGGTTCGTCACCCGGGCGACCGACCTGCAGTCGGACGCCGGCAAGTTCACGTGGGAGCTCCCCCGCCAGGGCGAGACGTTCGGGCTGCGCATGTTCCCCCAGCTGCTGTGCGTCGAAGCGATGGCCCAGGCCGCGGCCGCGTTCAACGGCCTGTCGACCGGCCGGGACGGCGACCGCCCCGAGGGCGGCACCCTGGCGTCGGTCGACAAGGTGCGCTTCAGCGGGGCGCCCCGGCCGGGAGATCCGCTGACGATCAAGGTCGCGGTGAAGAAGCGGTTCGGTGACCTCGTCCTGCTCGACGGGGAGGTCTGGGTGCACCACCGCATGGTCGCCTCCGGCGAGCTGGTGGTCAGGAGGGCGGACGCATGAGCGATCCCATCGTCATCACCGGGTTCGGGGTGGTCACGCCGATCGGCGTGGGCGCGGCCGCGTTCGAGCGTGGGCTGCGCGAGGGGGCCTGCGGGGTCGGGACCATCGAGCGGTTCGACGCCAGCGCCTACCGATCGTCGGTCGCCTTCGAGGTGCGGGACCCGGTCGGGACCGAGCACCGCGCCCACGTCCCGTTCACCAGCCGGTACGGCCGCGCCTCTGCGTTCGCGCTGGCCGCGCTGGACGAAGCGGCGGCGGTTGCCGGGCTGCACCGGGACGATCTCGCCGGCGGCGTCACCGGGCTCGCGTTCGGCGGCTCGACCGCGGGCATGCTCGAAGCGGAGGGCGGACTCCTGGAGTTGGACGAGGGGGCCGACTACTGGGCCGACGCCGACCCGAAGGTGTTCCTCGGCACCCCGGTCGGTACGACGGCCGACGTCCTGGCCCGGGCCGCCGGCTTGCGCGGCCCCGTCAGCACCATCAGCACCGCCTGCAGCTCGGCCACCAACGCGGTCGGCCAGGCGCTGCGCTGGCTCCAGGCCGGGCGGGCCGATCGGGTCGTCGCGGGTGGGAGCGACGCCCTCTGTCGGCTGACCCACGCCGGCTTCAACGCCTTGAACCTGGTCGCCCCCGAGCGCCCGCTGCCGTTCGACGCCCGTCGCCAGGGGATGGTGATCGGCGAGGGCGCCGCGCTGTTCGTCCTGGAGCGGCGGTCGGTGGCGGTGGCCCGGGGGGCCGAGCCGCTGGCGGTGGTGCTCGGGTTCGGCAACGTCGCCGAGGCCCACCACCTCGTCCAGCCGAAGGAGGACGGAGAAGGGGCCGCCCGCGCCATGGCGGCGGCGCTCGCCGACGCCGGGGTGGCCCCCGAGCGCGTCGACTACGTCAACGCCCACGGCACCGCGACCATCCAGAACGACCTCGCGGAGTCCCGCGGCGTGCGCGCCGTGTTCGGCCCCCGGGACCTGCCCGTCAGCTCGACGAAGTCCCAGGTCGGGCACCTGCTCGGGGCGTCCGGCGCGGTGGAGCTCGCCGCGGTGCTGCTCGGCATGGAGGGGGGCTTCCTGCCGCCCACCGCGGGCTGGGAGCAGGCCGATCCGGACATCGACGTGGACCCGGTGCCAGGGGTCGCTCGGGACGCTTCGGTCGGTGTCGCGCTGAGCAACTCGTTCGCGTTCGGCGGCAACGACAGCTCGCTCTGCGTCGTCCACCCGGAGGCGATGTGAGCGCCCCCGTCGTCACCTCCGTGGGGCTCGCGTGCGGGTTGGGGATCGGCCGGGAGGCCGTGACCGAGGCGTGGCGGGCCGGCGAGTCCGGCACCGCCGTGGACAAGGTGCGGCTGCGCACCCTGTTCCCCGAGCAGCGCTCGATGCTCCGTCGCATGGATCGGCTCAGCAAGCTGATCTGCCTCGCCGCGGGGCTCGCCCGCGACGACGGCTCGGGCCTCGGCGACCCGGCTGAGCTGGCCCTCGGGGTCGGCACCGACCTCGGCACCCTGGAGGGCACCTGGGGGTTCCTGAGCCGCTTGCGGGACAAGGGCCCGGCCCTCGCCAACCCGCTCGACTTCCCCAACCTCGTGCCCAACGCAGGGGCCGGCTACGCCGGCATCTTCTGCGGCCTGCAGGGGCCGTCCCACACGTTCTGCCAGCACGAGACGTGCGGGGACGAGGCGATCGGCTGGGCCGCCGACGGCGTCGCCGCGGGCTGGTTCGCCGGAGCGCTCGCGGGCGGGGCGGAGGAGCTGGGTCCGGTCCGCGGCCCCCCCCCCCCCCCCGCCGGGGGGGCGGCCGCCCCCCCCCCCCCCGGGGGGGGGGGGGGGGGGGGGGGCGGGGGGGGGGGGCGCCCCCCCC
>CAYQEG010000015.1:0-44002 GCA_964416435.1 uncultured Rickettsiales bacterium | reverse complement strand
GGGGGGGGGGTGGTGGTGGGTCGGGTCCGCGCGGCGGCGACGGCCGCGGCGGGCTGCCTGCCTGCCGACGTCCCGGCGGGGGAGGGGGCTGCGCTGCTGCTCGTGGAGGGGGCCGACCGCGCCGCCGCCCGGGGGGCCGCGCCCCTGGCCCGCGTCCTCGGCTCGTGGGCCGGCTGCGCTCCCCCCCGGCGGTCGCCGCAGCTGCTCGAGGTCGACGTGGAGGCGATGGCCGCCCTGGCCGATCGGGCGCTGTCGGACGCGGGCGTCGCCGATCGCGTCGGCGTCGTGCTGGAGTCCACGCCGGGGCTGCTCCCCGGCCTGTCCGCGCCCCGCACCGACCACGCCGCCCGGCTGGGCGTGCACCCCGCCGACGGGGCGGTCCGGGCCGCGCTGGCGTGCTGCCTGCTGGCGGATCGCTCTCTGCCGGTCAACACTACCGGGCAGCGCCTCGCTGGCGACGTCGCGGTGGTGGCGTCGGCCGCGCGAGGCGGATCGATGCGCGTGACGCTGCTCGAAGGAATCTGACGTATGGCGACCAAGGTCCGGCTCCCGACGACCCCCGTGCCCGAGCCCTCGGCGAAGCTGCAGCTGCCCGGCGGCGCGGTCGCCGAGGTGGTCGGCCTGCTCGTGCTCCAGGACGACGCGGCCCAGGTCGCCGACCGGGTCGCGTCGCTGCTGCACCGGTGCGACGGCGCCATCGTCGTGGATCGAGGGAGCCAGGACGGGACCCGCGACCTCGCCGCGGCCGCCGGGGCCCGGGTGCTCTCGCTGCCGCCCCGCTCCGGCGAGGGTGACGGCCTGCGGGCCGGCATGCAGCTCGCCCGAGAGCTCGGATACATCGGCGCCGTCGTGCCCGGGGACCACCTGCTCACGGCGGACGAGCTCGACGCTCTGTGCCTGGCCCACGTGCGCGCCCCCGAGGCGCTCGTCGTGGGGGTCGGCCCCGGCGAGGCGCTGGCCGGCAAGGAGTGGGACGAGGCCCGCGCGATCGCCGAGGGGCGGGAGCCGGAGCCCTACCCGGACTGGCGGCCGCCGAGGGCGGACGGGCTCCCCGGCGCGGTGGAGCGCTGGTTCGAGCGGCTGGTGGAGACCCGCTTCGGCTACCCCTGGGGCGGTCCGCGGCTGCTGCCGCTGCAGGGCATCCTCCGCCGGAACCTGCGGGAGCCCGGCGCCGGCGTGCACATGGAGCTGCTGGCCCTCGCCGTCTCCTCGGGCATCCCGACGGTGGAGATCGAGTTCGCCGCCTCCCCCGCTCGGCCGGTGGTGACCTGCCGCAAGGCGGCGCTGCGGCTGCTCGCGCGGTTCGTGCCGATGACGGTGAGCGCGCGGGGCCGGGAGCGGCTCGGCATGGGCGGCGGCTACGCCCCGCCGACGACGTCGCCGCTGCAGCTGCTCCTCGCGGCGTCGGTCGCGGTGTTCCTCGCCGTCGGCCTGTCCGGCTGTCCCAAGCCGGTCGGCCCGGCCGAGCCGGTGGCCGAGTGCGAACAGGAGCTGCCCCGCGTCTCCTGGCCCGGGGCTGGCGACGCGGACGCCGCGCTCGGGGAGCTGCTCGCGACCCGCGCGGGCGTCGAGACGGTCTGGGTGGAGCAGGGGGTCACGATCAGCGACCCGGAGCTGGACGGCAGCCGCAAGCTGCGCGGCGTGCTCGCCCGAGGCGGCCCCGATCGGCTGCGGCTCCGGCTGCTCGCGCCGATGGGGTTCACGGTGTTGGACTACGTCGAGGTGGCGGGCGACTGGCAGCTGTCGGTGCCCCCCGCAGGGGTGTTCCGGCGCGGCGGTCCGGACGACCCGATCATCGAGCCGGGCGAAGTCGCGGACGCCGAGCAGATGGTGCGCGCGGACCTCGTCGCGTCGCTGCTCAAGTCGATCGGCGCTGGCGCGAGCGTGCGCTGGCGGGGCGGCTCCTGTGCGGTGCTCGAAGAGCTGGACGGCGACGTCGTGGTGCGTCGGCTGGCGTTCCGACCCGTCGGCGACGCCTGGGAGGTCGCCCGCGAGGAGGTCGTGGACGCCGGCGAAGTGCGGCTGGCGGCCGCGTTCACCGACTACCGGCCGGTCGACGGGAGCGTCTGGCCGCACCGGCAGGAGATCACCGACCCGACGCGGGGCAGCTCGATCCTCCTGGAGACGAAGTCGCTGCGGACCGACGGCGTGACCGACGCGTTCTTCGCGATGCGGGACGCGGACTGATGGACCTGCTCGTCGAGTTCGTGTTCTCCGCGGCGCACCGGCTCCCCCGGCACCCCGGCAAGTGCCACCGCATGCACGGCCACACCTATCGGCTGCAGGTGGTCGTCACGGGCACCCCCGACCCGACCTCGGGCCTGGTGGTCGACTTCTTCGACATCGAGGACGTCGCCGGCGGGGTGGTCGCGACGGTGAAGGGGACGTGCCTGAACGACGTGCTCGAGAACCCGACGGCCGAGGCGATCGTCGCCTGGTTCTGGCGGGCGATCGCCCCTCGCCTGCCCCAGCTCAGCGAGCTGCGGCTGTGGGAGACGGACAACTCGTGCGTCGTCTACCGGGGCGAGGAGGTGCCCGCCGCGCTGCTCACCCCTGGAACGCCGGGGCCGCACCCCAGCACCGCACCCGAGGCGCTCGCATGACGGAACCCCGGATCCCCCGCGTCGGCGCCGCCGACCCGGCTGCGATGGCCGACGCGATCGACCAGTTCCTGCGGGCCGCCGGCTTCGACACCGCGGCGCAGGACCACCTGCGCCGATCGGGCCAGCGCGTCGCCGAAGCGTGGGCTTCGGACCTGCTGGAGGGCTACGCCCAGGAGCCGGCGGACGCCCTCGGCGAGCCCTTCGCCGAGACGGCCAACGACCTCGTGCTGGTGAAGGACATCGAGTTCTTCAGCTCCTGCCCCCATCACCTGATGCCGTACCAGGGCACCGCGCACATCGCCTACATCCCCGACGGCCTCGCCGTCGGCTTCTCCGGCGTGGTCCGCTTGCTGGACTGCGTCGCCCACCGGCTGACGCTGCAGGAGTGGCTCACCCGGGACGTCGCCACGACGCTGATGGACGTGCTGAAGCCTCGGGGCGCCGCCTGCCTGATCTCGGCCACGCCGATGTGCGTCTTCGCGCGAGGCGTGCGTCGACCCTGCCGGATCGCGTCGACGTCGTTCCAGGGGGTCTTCGCCGACGACCCCGACCTGCGGCGCGACGTCATCTCCAGCACGTTGGGTGACGAGTAGCCCGATGGAGTGGGGCGTGCACGTCCTGCGTCCGGTGACGGACGCGGAGGTCGCCCTGCTGCTCCGCGGCGGCATCGGCCGGGTCACCTTCTTTGCCCCCTGGCGGTGGACGGAGCGGCTGCCCGGTCAGTTCGACCCGTCGAGCCTCGACCACTTCCTGGCGCCGCTGCGCGCCGGCGGCATGCCGCTCCAGGCGGTGTTGGGGCCGGGCATGCCTCACCTGGTGCCGGATCGGGTCGACTTCGAGGCCGCGGAGTACCCGGCCCGGTTCGCTGACTGGTGCGGCGAGGCGGCGAGCCGGCTGACCGACGTGACCGTCTTCCGGGTGGAGGACGAGCTGAACGCGGCGTGGACCCGGGACCAGCTGAGGACGCGTCGCCGCCGGGGCAGTCGCTGGCGCGACCATGGGTTCCGGGTCGAGGTCCTGGCCCGGGCCTTCGCCGCCCTGCGCGCCGCGCGGCCCGACGCGGAGCTCCGGGTCACCGTCCGGGTCGGCCTGCCGCGCTGGCGGGCGGCGTTGCAGCGGTGGCGAGACGCGGGGGTGGCTCCGGACCGGGTGGGGGTCAGCGTGCATCCCTGCGCGGTGCTCCCCGACCCGGACCTCGCGCAGGCGATCGGCGACGCGGTCGAGCAGGCGCGCGTCGCGACCGGGCTGCCGGTGGAGGTGGCGCGCACCGGGTACGGCACGTCGGGGCGTCGTCGCTCCCCCCGCCGTCAGCGCGAGTACGTCGCGGCGGCGGCGGCGGCGGCGGACGCGGCGGGGGCGACGGGGCTGCACTGGTTCGCGCTGCGCGACCAGGCCCACGACGACCCCATCCTCCGCTACTGGACCCCCGCCCAGGAGCGCCACATGGGGCTGCTGTACTACGACTCCACGCCCAAGCCGGCGTTGGACGAGGTGCGGGTCCGGGCGACCGGCGACCGGTTCGGCGGCGGCGCGTGAGGCGGACCGCCGGTCTCCTGGTGGTCGCGGTCGCCGTGCTGGCGGCGTCTCCCGCGACCGCCGGCCCGTGGACCCCCGAGCCCGGCGGCGGCTACGCGAAGGTGTGGCTGCACTGGCTCCCCGGCTTCGGCTACATGCCGGGCCCCGAGGCGGCGGACGACGGCATCGCCGGCCCCCAGCTGTACGGCGTCTACCAGGAGATCGGGGTCGGCGCGTACGCCGAGCTGGGGCTGGTCGACGGCGTCGCGCTGGTCGCCCACTGGATGCCGGTGCGCACCTTCCTGCTGGGGGACCCGAGGCCCGGATCGTCCACCCGCTTCCACGCGTCGGTCGGGGAGCCGGGGCTCGGCCTGAGGGTGCGGGCGGCCCGCCACAAGCGCTTCGTGCTCGGCTTCGACGCGCTGCTGAAGGCGCCGACCGGGCGCGGTCGGCCCGTCCAGGAGGTCTACGGGGTCGCCGACGGCAACCCCCGGATCGGCGCGCTGCAGATCGACGCGGGCGCCTGGGACGCGGCGGTCGGCGCGTCCGCCGGCCTGGGCTTCGACCGCTTCTACTTCGCCGCGTCCGCGGCCTGGACGTGGCGCAGCGCCGGGTACGACTCGGTGCTCGACTGGTCGGTGGAGCACGGCCGCGCGCTGGGCGCCCGGGGGCTGTGGTCGGGGCGGATCCGCGTCGCGGGTCACCACCCGCTGGGCGACGGCGACGCCCCGTATCACGCCAGCCCCAGCGGCATCGGCAACGGCACCGCCTACATCGGCTTCACGCTGGAGGCGGAGCGCCTCGTCGCGCCGGACTGGTGGCTCGGCTTCTCCCTCGCCGGAGGCCTCGCCCCGGTCATCCGCCAGACCGGTGGCCCCGCGATCACCCTGTTCATCGCCCACCGCTACTGACTGGTGAGCCCTGGGACGACGCGAGCCTCCGGCTCGCTGCGCGCGTCCGGGGGCGCTTGCTCGGAGGCCCGCGGTCCGGCAGGTTGCCCCGATGCACGCCGTATTGATCGCCGCCGCCGTCCTGCTCGCATTCGACGCCTACGGCCCGCAGGACGGGGAGCCGGTGATCCTGCTCCACGGCTTCCCCGACACCGGCGACAGCTGGCGCCACGTGGTGCCCCTGATCGAACAGGACTACCGGGTCATCGTGCCGGACCTACGGGGCTACGGAGACAGCCCGACGCCCGAGCAGGGCTACGACCTGGAGGACCTCGCGGCCGACGTCATCGCCCTGGCCGACCACCTGGAGCTGAGTGAGTTCCACCTCGTCGGTCACGACTGGGGCGCCGCGATCAGCTGGTGGGTCGCCATCCACCATCCCGACCGGCTCCGCACCCTGACCGTGCTCGACGTCGGCCACCCCGTCGCGTGGGAGGCGTTCTGGGCCGCCAGCGCCGAGCAGCGCCGCGTCCGGCGTCCGTTCCGAGCCTTCGTCGTGCCCGGCGCGGCCGGCTACCTCGCCAAGCTCGTCGAGAAGGACCCCGCGCGGCTGTGGCGCGGCAACCTGGTGCGCGACGAGGCCGTCACCGACGCGGACCTCGAGCGGTACGCAGCGGACTTCGCCACGGCCGACGACTGGCGGGGCCCGCTCGCCTACTACAAGCAGCTGTACCGCCCCCTGTCCGCCCGCCTCGAGCGCATCCTCGACCTGCCCCGCGTGCAGGTGCCGACGCTGGTCCTGTGGGGCCGCCAGGACGCCTTCGTGCTCGCCGACGCAGCCCCCCTGTCGTGCGGATGGGTCGACGCCCGGTGCGAGACCACGGTCTTCGAAGACGCCGCCCACTGGCCCCAGTGGGACGTCCCCGAAGCCGTCGTCGCCCGCTGGCGGGAGTTCCTGGCCAAGGAGTAGCTCCCCCCTCGAACGCCGGGAACGCCTCGGCGCCGCGCAGCGAGCCGCAGGCTCGCGTAGTCGCAGGGGGCGCTATGCCCAGGGGTCGGCTTCGTTGACCTTTCGGTCGGCCGGCTCCCCGATCGAATCGACGGACGACGACGTCGCCGCGGAGTGCTCCCCGACGAAGGCCGCGGCGACCGTCGGGTCGAACCGCTTGTCGTCGGCGTTCCGCAGCTCGTCGACCACGTCCTGCAGGCTCTTGTTGCCCCAGGGGCTCGCCGGGTTGGTGACCGTGTCGACGTACTCGGCGAGCGCCAGGATCCGCGCCGGCATCGGGATCGCGAAGCCCCTCAGGCCGCCCGGCCCGCGGCCGTCCATCTGCTCGTGGTGCGCCCTGACGATCGGCGCCGCCTCCGACCAGAACGCCATCCGCTCCAGCCGCTCCGCCCCCTTGGTCGCGTGGTCCACCGGGCCGCCGGGGGGGCCGATGTCCACCTTGGGGAAGTCCAGCAGGCCGATGTCGTGCACCAGGCAGGCGAGCTTCAGCGCGGCGCGTCGCTCCTCGGAGAGGTTGAGCCGCTCGGCCAGCATGTCGGCGATGGCGGTGACGTTGTCGATGTGACCGGACCAGCAGAGGTGGTGCTCGGTCAGCTCCTTGACCATCGAGCCGACGGCCTCCTCGAAGAGGTGCTCCCCCTCTCGGAACGCGGCGTTGTCCAGGAACAGCACGGCCTGGGAGGCGAGGGTGTCGCTGACCTGCTGGTCGATGGGGTCGAAGGACGCGCCCAGCTTGTTGCGCAGGTCGAGCACGGCGACGACCTCGCCGCGGATGCTCAGCGGGACCACGAGGCTCGAGTCCGTCCGGGTGACCACCCGCTCGTCCCAGCTCTTGTCACTCTCCGCCAGCTCCACGTTGAGCAGCGAGCGGCCCCGCGCGGCGGCGGTGCCCACCAGCCCCTGGCCGACCGGCATGGGCAGCGGACCGCCCCGCTCCAGCGACATGCCCATGGCGGCCACGAGCGTGAGCTCGTCCCGCTCGCGCAGCCACAGGCCGGCGCGCTCGGCGCCCGTGATCTCGGCCGCGACGTCGAGCAGCGCGCCGTGCAGCTTGGACGGGTCGTCGAGCGCCGCGAGCTTGACGGTGGCGCCGAGCAGTCGCTCCAGGCGAGCCTCGCCCGCGGAGATCGCCGCGATGGTCCGGATGGTGTCCCGCCGGACGAGGACGTAGCCGAGGATCACGGTGATCGCCGTGAACCCGAGGGTGGCGACGAGGCCCAGGACCGCGCCGTTGCGGCCCGAATCGAGCAGCGGCTGGAAGACGAACTGGGCCGAGATGTAGAAGAGCACGCCGAGCGGGATCAGCGAGACGACCACCATCAGCAGCTGGGTCCGACCCAGCATCCGCCGTTCGCGTTCGGTCTGCAGCATGCGCGGGCCTCCCTCCTCAGGATCCGGGCGGGGGCCTGCCGATGTCAAACCGGATCGGGGGGTCGCGTCGAGGCTCGGGAGGCCATGGCGCCTCTCCGCTGTCTCTTCGTCGTCGTCGTCCTGACGCCCCCGATGACGACTGGACGGGCTGCGCCCGGGAGGCGCCGCTTGTGATCGAACGGGAAGAGCAGTTGATCGTCCTGGAGTAGGATCGGCGGCGCCATGCGCGCACTCCTCCTTCTGCTCGCCATCCCCCTGACCGGCTGCTTCGGCGGTGGGTGGGGCAACGCCGACGATGACGACGTCACCGTGGTCGACGACGACGACGACGTGTTCGACGACGATGACGCGACGGACGACGACGACGCGACGGACGACGACGACGCGGGCGTCGATGACGGCCCCGACTACCCCGACGAGGAGGAGTTCTTCGGCCTCGCGGTCGGCAACCGGTGGAGATACGACGAGACCGTCAACGCCGACGTCACCCCCGTGGAGGACGACGTGCTCGTCGACGTCAAGAACCACGTCGCCGGCGACACCCTGGACCCGCCCTGGGGGGCCGACGTCGGCGCCTGGGAGATCAAGGTCGACCGCCTGTACGGCCGCGACGTCACCCACTGGTACGGCCTCGACGGCACCGGCTCGCTGCGGTGGCTGCAGACCCGGGTGCACCTCGACTTCTTCGAGTTCGAGGACCACCCGGGGGACGGCTCGGTGGTGATGACCATGGGGCCGGACATGGACTCGCTCATCGGCTCGTCGTTCGACGCCTCGTTCTTCCTCGGGGACATCGAGGGGTTCGACTTCGCGGCGTCCGCCGAGACGATCGAGACGTTCATGTACGGCGGCGACGAGGAGACCGAGGCGCTCGGGCTGCTGGTCACCGAGGACGACGACATCGCCGGCCTCCAGTACTTCAAGCCGATGTGGGGGCTGCTCGGCATGGACGTCGAGTACGGCGGCGGCTCGGTCCTGTGGACGATCACCGAGTGCAGCGCCTGCCCCGCGTCCGCCGGCCTGTGAGTTCGCGGCTGTAGCCAGCCGCCGCCCGATCCGGTAGAGACCCCCGTCATGGGCAAGAAGGCCGCCAAGGGCACATTCTGGGCCGACCGCATGGCGGAGGACATCCTCCGGCACGGCGACCGCGCCCCCCGCCCCCCCCAGCGGGGCGCCGACCAGGGTCTTCGCGGCTCCGACGAGAAGACGCCGTCGGGCACGATCCACGTCGGCAGCTCCCGCGGCTGGATCCTCCACGACGTCATGGCGCGGGCGCTCCGCCGCGTCGGGGCCCCGGCGCAGTTCGTGCTCTCCAGCGACGACATGGACCCCTACGACAAGCCGTCGGCGGGCCTCCCGCGGTCCGAGTGGGACCGCTACCTGGGGCAGCCGTTCCGCTACATCCCGTCCCCCGTCGAGGGGTTCGCCTCCTGGGGCGAGCGCTACTTCCGGCAGTGCACCGACCTGTTCGATCAGTTCCACATCGAGTGCGGCCTCGAGACCACGGGCGGGCTGTACGAGAGCGGCGCGTTCGACCCCGCGATCCAGCGCGCCCTGGACCAGGCGGAGCAGATCCAGGCGATCTACACCGCCCTGTACGGCGACACCCCGGCGTCCCACCGGCTGCCGTTCACTCCGCTGTGCGAGAGCTGCGGGCGGATCGGCACGACGCGGGCCCTGGAGTGGGACGGCGCGGCCGGCCGCATCCGCTACGTCTGCCGCAGCGACATCATGGGGTTCAAGGACCCCGACACCGGCGAGAAGGTCTTCATCGACGGCTGCGGCCACGACGGCTGGCGCTCCCCGTTCGGCGGGGGCGGCAAGTTCCCCTGGAAGGTGGAGTGGGCGGCCAAGTGGATCACCAAGGGCGTCATCGCCGAGTGGGCCGGCAAGGATCACTTCAGCGACGGAGGCTCCCGCACCGCCGCCTGCCGATTCTCCGTCGACGTGTTCGACTACCCGCCGCCCTACCCCAGCAGCGGCTACCGGACCGGCAAGGGCTACGAGTTCCTCAACGTCGGCGGCCGCAAGATGAGCACCAGCAAGGGCGCCGGCGTCGGCTTCGCCGAGGTGGCCGAGGTGATCGCGCCGACGATGCTCCGCTTCCTGATGGTGCGCAGCGAGCCGAACAAGGTCATCGACTTCGACCCCAACCGGACCCCCGACGTGGTCAACCTGTACAACGAGCACGACCGGGTCGAGCGGCTCGCCTACGGCGTCGTGGGGAGCGAGCCGGAGGCGCTGGTCAAGCGCTTCGACCGGGTGCACGAGTACGTCTACCCCGACCGCGGCGAGCTGGCCCAGGGGGCCGCCCCGCCCCAGGTGAAGTTCCCCCTCGCGGCCCTCGTCGGCCAGTCGGTGGAGACGCTGGACGACGCCGTCGCGACGCTGCGGCGGCTGGGCCACGTGGGCGAGGACGACGACGAGTCGTTGGTCGCCCGGCGGGTTGCCGAGACGCAGCGGTGGCTGGCCGCCTACGCGCCCGACAGCAAGCTGCGGATCGAGCTGAACGACGGCCTGCCGGCCGACCTGGAGATCGACGACGACACCCGCGCCGTGTTCGGCGCCATCGCCGACGATCTGCAGGCGTCCGCCGACGGCACCGTCCCGTTGACCGAGGCGGAGCTCAAGACCCGCATCTTCCTGCACGTGCGGGAGGCCGGCCTGGAGCAGCGCCCCTTCTTCACGACGGCCTACCGCGCCCTCCTGGGGCGCGAGAGCGGGCCGCAGTTGGCCACGTTCCTGGCCTCGGTGGGCGCTCGGGCGGTCCCGCTGCTGCGCGAAGCCGCCGGCTGACTACTCTTCGAACCGCACCTCGGTGACGCGAACGGCGAGCTTGCCGACGTCCCAGCCGGCCGGCTCCTCGGCGGTGGTGAAGCGGAAGGGACGGACCCCCCCGGGCTCGAGGATCCCCTGCATCGTCGGTCGCACCGGCATCACGCCCAGGTCCTGGGCGACGGCGTACCACTCGTCGGTGCGAACCGCGGCCCCGTCGGCGCCCAGGTAGTCGATCGCCATCTTGACTCGCCGCAGCCGCCGGTCCCCGGTGTTGGTCACCTCGGTGGTGATCCCCCAGCCGTTGAGCGGGCCCTGGGGGTCCTGGGCCATGTTGACCCGCTCGATGCTCACCTCGCCGACGGTCAGCTGGGCGACGTAGGCGTACTTGCCGTACGCGACGGTCGCCTCGTCGAGCCACTTCCCGGTGGGGTGGAGGTCGATGTACGACTTGTAGCCGTCGGCGGTCTTCGTGCCGTCGGCGATCTGCCACGACACCTCGTCCTCGAGCTCCCGGGCCTTGCCGGCGTGGGGGCCGTCGGGGTGCTTCGCGAGGTACTCCCGGAGCTGCTCCGCGCTGCGGCTGTCCCGCGCCGCCTCGTAGCGAAGCTCCTCGATCTTCGCCCGCAGCGAGTCGGCCTCGGCCGAGTCGGGGTAGCGCTCCAGGAAGGTCTCGAGGGCTTCGGGTGAGTTCTTGCGCTGGGCGTCCTGCAGCGCGGCCCCCTCGCAGGAGGTCAGGAGCAGCGAACAGGCCAGCAGGGCGAGCAGGGAGAGGCGAGCGTTCATCGCCGGCGAGGGTACACCGGCCCGCGTCGGCCTCGGTCAGCCGGAGCTCATGATCGTCTTGATCCAGGTCCAGCCGAGGGTCACCGCTCCGAAGACCACGAAGAACACGACGGTCGGCAGGACCACCTTGGAGATGCGGTGCACGCTGCTCAGCTTGCTCCGCCTGGAGCTGAGGGCCGGCACCCCGAGCGCCTCGGGGGCGACCTGCTGCTTGATCGCCTCGTGGGCGATGTGGTCGGCGAACTTCTGGACCGACTTGTCGTCCAGGTCCCACTTGAGCGCCAGGCCGGGGCCGCCGTTGGGCTCGACCCGGACGACCGTGGCGAACAGCTCGTAGCTGTTGCCGTGGTGCGTGTCGAACATCGTCACCGTGACCGACTCGCCCGCGACCAGATCGGCCGGCGGCCCGAACTCCGTGGAGCGCAGGAGGTAGGCGCCGCCCAGGGACATGTCGTTGACCTCACAGCGGACGCGGGAGCCATCGGCGAGCTGAACGATCGCCTTCCCCTGGGTCCGGATCCGGAGGTGCTGTCGGAGTTCCTGGTACGCCATCTCCCTCCGCTATCGGAGGTGGCGGCGACCCCTTTAGTGATCGCCCGCTCGGTCGACCTCGAGCCCGCCCCGGCCCCGGTGGACCTGCAGCGTCTCCACCCGGGCGGCGGAGAAGCCGTCGGCGAGCACCCGAACCGCGCGCATCGGGTCGCTGTCCCCGCAGGTGAAGATGTCCGCGGCGACGTAGTCCGCCTCGGGCCAGGTGTGCACCGACAGGTGGGACTCGGCGAGCAGCGCGACGGCGGCGAGCCCGCCGGGCTGGAACGGGTGGTCGTGGTAGGCGACGACGGTCGCCCCTGCCGCCTCGGCTCCCGCGCGCATCAGCGCCTGGAGCCCGGCCCGGTCGGACATGGCCGCCCCGCTGCAGCCGTGCAGCTCGACGACCACGTGGACCCCGGCCGGCTCGACCATCCGGGTCGCTCAGCCCGCGGGGGTGGGCAGCCGCTTGTCCCAGGGGATGAAGCTGGCCGCGTTGTACGTCTTGAAGAGCTCGCCCCAGGGGCTCGTCTCGAGCCACTCGTCGACGACCTTCTGTCCGCCGCCGAAGGGGAACCAGACGTAGTCGTGATAGACGAACGAGCCGAAGATGAAGGCGTAGACCAGCGGGGTCTGGAAGGCGAGCTTGTTGAGCGCCTTGAGCGGGCCGAACCACAGCAGGTCGCCGATCTTGCTCGCAGCGTTGTCGCCGACGCTGAAGTTCCAGTTGGTCTTGCGCACGTCGATGCCGTCCTCGACGAGGTCGATCTCGTCCAGGCGCCCGACCCCCAGCCCCTTCTCGTGGGCGAGCCGGATGTAGGGCAGGGACATCGGGTCGAAGCCCATGAGCGCCGAGCTCACCGCGTCGATCGCCACGCTGTCGGCCGACGCCAGCAGCACGTCCTTCTGGTGCGGGATCATCGTCCGGGGCCCCGGGCCGTTGCCCGCGGTGGTGCCGTCGGTGACCGTGAAGATGCCCGTGTGGATCTCCTTCTGGATGGCCAGCAGGTCCACCAGCGTCTCGTGGATCGTCGGGTGGCAGTAGTGCCGGTTGGTCGACAGCAGGCCGCCGAACGCATTCTTCATCGACCCGGTGGTGGTCGTGTAGATGTGGCACTTCGTCGTCGGCAGGTGCACGACGTTCTTGCCGTGGAAGTAGTCGGGGATCTTGATGCCGCCGCGGAACACCTTGTCCAGGGTGATCATCTCCGCCTTGGGCTTGTAGACCACCCAGCTCATGTCGCGGGGCTCGAAGTTGTACCGGATCGGCACGCCGTAGCGGTACAGGACCGGCAGGTAGTTGTTGAGCCGCTCGCCCTTGTAGGCGTCGGTCACGACGGTCTTGTTCTGCACGCAGACGAGGTCGTCGAAGCCGCCCTTCTGGAGCTCCAGGATGGTGCCTTCGAGCTGCCACGGGGTGGTGTTGGCGCCGGGGTAGAGCAGGTGCCAGGAGATGTTGTCCTTGATGATCGTCTTGGCGTCCGGATCGAGGTGGTCGGCGTAGTCCGCCATCTTCATGACCCGCCGCACGTCCTCGACGGCGGACTCCGGCTTCGTCTTGATCACTGCGACCTTTGCGCGCTTACCCATCTGTCTCTCCCTTGGCGATGCGCAAGATAGCCATTGCGGCCGCTCGCGCAAGACCAACACCCCTTGCCGGGGTGGCGATTGCGTCCTACGATTGATCTTCGGAGTGGTCCTACTATCTGACCTGCTCCTTGCGCGAGTCTGAACCCCGGGGATGCCAGTCCTCGGGGTTCAATCGTTTCAGGCCCTCGCGGCGAGCTCCTTCAGGCCCTCGCGGCGAGCTCCTTCAGGACCGGCCGCAGCCGCTCCATGGCCACCCCGACGTGCTCCTCGGTGAACGTCAGGGTGGGCCGGAAGCGGATCGAGCGGTCCCCGCAGCTCAAGACGAACAGGTTGTTGTCGAAGCACTTCTGGATGGCGACGTCGCGGGTCTCGGTGTCCGGCAGGTTGATCGCGAGGACCAGCCCCTTGCCGCGGGCGTTGGTGACGAAGCCGGGGAGCTCGTCCTGGAGGCCCTCGAGCTCGGACAGGAAGTGCGCTCCGACCCGCGCCGCCCGCTCGACCAGCCGGTCCTCCTCGATCACCTCCAGCACCCGCTGGAACCGCAGCATGTCGACCATGTTGCCGCCGAAGGTGGAGTTGATGCGGCTCGGCTCGACGAAGACGTTCCGCTCGACCTCGTCGATCCGCTGCCCCGCGTAGATCCCGCAGACCTGGGACTTCTTGCCGAAGCAGACGAGGTCGGGCTCGACCCCGATCCCCTCCCACGCCCAGAACGTGCCGGTGAGGCCGATGCCGGTCTGCACCTCGTCGAAGATGAGCAGCGCCTCCTGCTCGTCCGCGACGCGCCGCAGCGCCTCGAAGAAGTCGGGGCGGAAGTGGCGGTCGCCGCCCTCGCACTGGATCGGCTCGATGATGATCCCGGCGATGTCGTGACCGTGTCGGTCGAACTCCGCCTCGATGGCGGCCAGCGACTCCGCCTCTCGCTCGCGGACCGCCTTCAGCTGGGCGTCGTCGAACGGGAAGTGCATCGGCGGGGCCGGGACCCGGGGCCAGTCGAACTTGGGGAACCACTTCGTCTTGCGCGGATCGGGCGAGTCGGTCAGCGACATCGTGTAGCCCGAGCGGCCGTGGAAGCAGCGGTCGAAGTGCAGGATCCTGCTGCCCAGCTCGCCGCGGCCGGCGGCCAGGTTCTTCTGCACCTTCCAGTCGAACGCCGCCTTGAGCGAGTTCTCCACCGCGAGCGCGCCCCCCGAGATCAGGAAGATCCAGGGGAAGTGGCTGGGGATGCCGACCCGGTAGAAGGTCTCGATGAACTCGGCGAGCTCCGGGGTGAACGTGTCCGACAGGGCCGGCTTGTTGATCGCCAGGCGACCCAGCTCGCGGACGAACGCCGGCTCCCGGAGCCGGGGGTGGTTCCAGCCGATGGGCAGGCTCGCGAACGCCGAGTAGCAGTCCAACAGCTCATCGCCTGACACCGTCGTCAACCAGACGTCGTGCGAACGGTCCAGGTCGAGGATGAAGTGATACCGGTCGGTCGTCATGTGCTTGCTGAGCACATCGAGCGTGTACTTGCGCAGGTCGGACATCCACGGGCTCCGGGGGACTGGAGGGCGCGCAACCGTATCAGGGGGTCCGGCGGGGCGACACCCCTACGGCGGGCGTGATATTCACGACCCATGGAAGGCCTGCGCATCTGCGTCACCGGCGCCACCGGGTTCATCGGTCGCCACCTCTGCACCCGGCTCGGCGATCGCCGCACCTGGACCGCCATCGGGCGGACCGATCCGGGGCAGCAAGCGCTGCCCGTGGCGTTCCGTCGAGCGGACCTCAGCGTCGAAGCGGAGGCCCGGTCCGCGATCCCCGCGGGGACCGACGTGCTGGTCCACCTCGCCTGCTACCGCGGCGGCGACAAGGACGTCACCGGCCACTTCCGGGGCACCGCCGCGGGCACGCTGTTCCTGTGCGACGCCGCGCGGCGCGCCGGGGTGAAGCGCATCGTGCTGCTGTCGACGACGTCGGTGTACGAGCCGTCGACCAACCCGGACGACCTCCTCCCGGAGGAGGCGCGCCGGGTGTTCAGCCGCCCGCTCGCCTACGGCTTCACCAAGAAGTGGGCCGAGGACGCCGCTCGCCTCCAGTCGCTGCTCGCCGAGCCCCCCATCGACCTGTGGATCCTCCGGCCGGGCGTGGTCGTGGGCCGGGGCCTCCGCCCCCACAGCTGGCTGCGGTCGACGCTGCGTCGCATGCGCCAGGGGGAGCCCTACCCGCTGGTCGGCGACCGGGGCCACCGGCTCGGGCTGGTCGCGCTCGAAGACGTGATCGACGCCATCGCCGTCGCCATCGGCGCCCCGGTGCCCGATGGCCACATGCCCCCGGGCCCGGTCTGGAACCTGGTCGGGGAGACCTGGTGGGAGCGCGACGTGCTGAGCACGCTGGCCGACGCCGCCGGCATCGAGGCGGCCTTCGAGCCGCCGGTCGGTCGGGGTCGGTTCGGCTGGAACGAGGTGCCGCTCTCCGTCGCGGGGGACGGCACCCGCTGGAAGCGGGACGCCGGCGGCATCACGCCGCGGCCCATCGCCCCCCTCATCGCCGACGTCGTCCGCCAGGAAGACGCGTAGGGCCCCCATGTCCACCGGGCGGGCCTGGATCGACGGTCGGGTCGTGCCCCTGGCGGCGGCCCGGGTGCCGGTCACCGACCGGGGGTTCTTGCTCGGAGACGGGGTCTTCGACACGGTCCGCACCTACGGCCGGCGCCCCTTCCTGCTCGGCGACCACCTCGATCGTCTCCGCCGCTCCTGCGCCGCGCTCGTGCTGCCGGTGCCGTGGAGCGACGAGGAGCTGATCGCGGTGGTCGACGCGCTGCTCGACGGCTGGCCGGCGGACCGGGAGGCGGTGCTGCGCCTCGTGGTGACCCGCGGCGACGGCGGCCACGGCCTCGCGTTGCCCGAGCCCCAGGTGCCGCGTCTGCTGGCGCTGTGTCGGCCGATGCCGAGCTGGCCGGACCGGGCGCGGACCGACGGGATCGGGCTGGCCCGCCCCGCCGAGGACCGGATCAAGGACTCCGCGGTGCCCGCGCACGTCAAGTCGGCCAACTACCTGGCCGGCGTGCTCGCCCTGGCCGAAGCGCGCCGCCTGGGCGCCGCCGAGGCCCTGCTGCGCGCCCCCGACGGGACGTGGGCCGAGGCGACGACGTCCAACCTGTTCGTGGTGCGCGACGGGCGGATCCGGACGCCGGGCGTCGAGCATGTCCTGCCGGGCGTGACCCGCCGGCTGACCCTCGCCGCGACCCGGGCGGACGGCCTGACCGTGGACGAGGGACCGGTCGATGACGCCACGCTCCTCGCCGCCGACGAGGTGTTCATCACGTCGTCGGTCAAGGAGGTGGTGCCGGTGGTGCGCCTGGACGACCGGCCGGTCGGGGACGGCCGCCCCGGGCCGATCACCCGCCGGGTCATCGACCTGTTCGCGGCCGCGGTGCGGCGGATCCAGGAGCAGGGCGCATCCCGGACCTCCGAGGTCCTGCCGTCCCGATGACCCGCACCCGCCGCGCAGGGCTGGCCTGGGGCGGGGCCCTGGGGCTCGGCGTGGCTGTCGCCGCGGCGACCACCGAGTCGGAGATGGGCGTGCCCCCGACGGCGCTGGGGCTGGGCGCGCTGGCCGCGGTGGTCGTTCTGCTGGTCGGGATCGCAGCGGCGGGCGAGCGGCTGGGGCGGGGTCGACGGTGGGCCATCGCGCTGGGCCTGACGGCGCTCGGGGTGGTCGTCGCCCAGGACTTCCTGCGGCCCGGGATCGTCTTCTCCCACGACCTGAGGCACCACGCCTGGGGCATCTACGGCACCTGGCGGTCGGTCCTCGACGGGGATCCCTGGCCCCGCTGGAACCCGTACGTCGGGCTCGGCATGCCCCTGCTCCAGTTCTACTGCCCGCTCGGCTACGCGTCGGCGTGGCCCGCCCAGGCGCTGGGCGCGTCGCCGGTCCAGGCGATCAAGTTCCTGGTCGTGTTCTGGAGCGTGGTCACCGCGGCGACGACCTACGGCGCCACGCGCTGGGCCGGCGGCTCCCGGCCCGCGGGCCTGCTCGCCGCCGCCGCCCTGGCCCTCGCGCCGTACCACCTGATGGACCAGACCTTCCGCCTCGCGCTGGGCGAGCTGATCGCGTTCGCCTGGCTGGCGCCCGCGACCGTGGCCGCCTGGAAGCTCGCCCGGGGGGAGCGGGGGGCGGCTCCGTGGGTGCTCGGCGTCTGCGGGGCGGGGCTGCTGTTCACCCACCTGCTGTCGGTGGTGGTGGTGCTGTTCGTGCTCGCGCCGCTCGTGGTGATCACGCTGATCCGGCGGACCGGCCGGGCCCGTCCGCGCCGGGCGTCGGCCGCGTCGGTGGCGCTCTGCTGTGCCCTCGCCGTCGGCGCCACGGCCGCCTTCTGGCTGCCCATCGTGGTCGAGCAGGACGAGACGGCGGTGCGCAAGCTGAGCCCGCCGCGGCGGGCGATCTCCCCCTACGCCGCGTCGCTGGACGAGCCGCTGCGCCGCCGCGCCTGGTCCGGCTACGGCATCCGCTACCGGCTCGACGAGAAGGAGGACGCGGGGCGGGGGATGCCGATGTACTTCGGCGGGGCGCTGCTCGCGCTGCTGCTGCTCGGGGTCGCCGCGCCGAGGTCGACCTCGGAGGACGCCGTCCCCGTCCGCACGATCGCCCTCACCGCGGCGGTGACCCTGTTGTTCGCCTGCTGGCCGCTGGCCCGGCTGCTCGACGGGGTGCCCCTGATCGGCCGGATCATGTTCCCGTGGCGGCTGTTCGCCCCCGCGTCGGCGCTGGCCGCGCTGGCGGCGGGGCTGTCGCTCGACCGGTGGCTGGACGACGGCCGGGCCCGGGTGGCCGTCTTCGCGGTCGCGCTGGCGGCGCTGGCGTGGGACGTCTCTCCGCTGCTCGGCTCCCCGGACCGCTATGTGGACCACGAGGGGCGCGGTTTCGTCTTGTTCGACGGCCGGGATCACCTGGTCGACAGCGACGTGCGGCCGGGCGAGCTCGTGCGACTCGAGAGCCCGGCGCTGCCGCCGACCGACTACCGTTTCCGTGTGGCCAAGACGCGCGTCGTGTTCCCGGAGTACCTGGCGATCAAGCTGAGGGACCAGTACGGCCGGTACAGCAAGCTGCCGTCGCGCGAGGTCTCCGAGCGCTACGGGGTCAGCGCGCGCTACCGCCGGGGGTCCGCCCGGGAGACCGCGCTCGATCCCGATCCGTGGGTCTCCTTCCGACCGGAGGGGGGGCGCTGGCGGGGCCTGGAAGACGCGGACTGGGAGCTGAAGCCCGAGCGGGTGACGATCGACCTGCCGGCCGGGCTGCCGGCGGGCCGCGCGCGCTTCGCGGGGGGGTGGTTCGTCGGCTGGCAGGGACGGGCTGACGGCGGCCCCTGGGCGCCGGCCGTGCGCAGCCAGCACCTGCTCGCCATCGACGTGCCCGCGGGCACCCGCCGGGTCGAGCTCCGCTACGCCTGGACGTCGCCGTGGGACCGGCCGGCGGGGCTGGTCCTGTCCCTGCTGACCCTGGGGGGGCTCGGCGTCGCCGGGATCCGCCGCCGGAGGGCGTCGTGAGCGGCCCCCCGCCGATGGAGCGCCGCGAGCGCATCGCCTGCGTCGTGCTCCTGCTCGCCTACGCGCTGCTGCGCCCGCTGGTCGCGCGGGCGCTCGCGTTCGACCTCCTCGACCCCGAGGAGCTGCTCAACCTTCGCCTCGTCCGGCAGCTCGCCGCCGACGCGCCGGTGGGGGACCTGGGGCGGTACTGGTACACCGGCGTGGGCGGCAACACCGGCGCCGGCTCCCTCGTGATCTCGATGCTCTACGTGCCCCTCGGCTGGTTCGCCGACGCAGGGCTGCCGATGATCCGGGCGATGGGGCTGCTGTGGTCCGTCGGCGCGGCGCTGGTGATGGCGGGCCTGGGGCGGGAGCTGTTCGGCCGGGGCGGCGCGGCGGCCGGCCTCGCGGCGGCGCTGACCCTGCCGCCCAGCTGGCTCGCCTGGTCGGTCACCGCATACGGCAACTACGTCGAAGCGGCGGTGCTGACCCTGCTCGGCGCCTGGCTGCTGCTCCGGGGGCTGCGCTCGGAGCGGCCCGAGCCCTGGGTCGCGGGGGCCGGCGCGGCGCTGTCGTTCAGCGCCTGGTTCGGCGTCAGCGCGGCGCCGCCTGCGCTCGTGCTCGGGGTCGTGGGCGCGGCGCTGCTCGTCAAGCGGCCGAAGACCCTCGCGGCGCTCGTCGTGGGGGCGGCGGTCGGCTATTCGCCGGCCCTGATGATCGCGCCGGCGTCCCACGTCGGCAGCCCGATCGGCCCCGAGGAGGTCCGCGCCGTCTTCATCTCCGTGCTCAGCGACCCGGCGAGCTGGCCGAAGGTCTTCTTCGGGAGCCTCGCCGCGATGCCGGTGCTGACCTGGCGCGAGGTGGCGGCCGAGGACTGGGCGGCCGGCTGGCAGATCCCGCTGAGCGCTGTGCTCCTCCGCTTCTACGTCGCCGGCCTCGGCGGCCTGTACGCGCTCGTCATCCGCCCCGACCTCCTCGGCTGGTCGGACGCCCGCGCGCCCCGCCGAGCGCTCGCCGGGGCGCTGGCCGTCATCGCGCTGGCGATCCCGGGCGGCCTGACGGCGGTCGGCGTCGGTCCCGACGGCCTGGGGGTGGAGCAGCTGTACTTCTTCGACGGACGACGGGCTGCGCTGGTCTATCCGATCATCGCCCTGGGGCTCGCGGGGTGCGGACATTGGCTGTGGAGCCTGGGCCTGCCCGGCCGGATCGCGGTCGGGCTGTTCGGGGCCGCCACGCTGGCCAACGCGGCGATGATCCTCGCCGCCTCGGTGCCGCCCCCCACGCCGTTCCACCCCGAGCGGTACCTCGTCTGCCCCGCGGTCGAGCCGGTGGACGAGGCGTCGGTGTGCGTCGGATCGTTGTGGGAGGACCAGGTCCCGGTGCTCGAAGCGTTGGTGCTGCGGCCCGAGCTCGAGCCGGTCGGCCGTCGTCGCGACGCGCTGCTCGGCTTCGGCGCGCTGATGCGGGACGAGGACCGGTGCGACTGCTCGGGCGTGCCGGCCGGCGACGAGGCCGCCTTCGGCTTCGGCGCCGCCGTGGAGACGGGCTGCTCCGACGATCGGGCCGCCCAGCTGTGCGCCGAGTTCGCGCCCGGCGAGGCGTGCGACCGTGGGAGGGCGTTCGGCGCGGAGCACCGCTGACGGACGGTCCGACCCGCTCCGCGGAGGCGGGATCCAGGAATCACATGGTCATGCGATCGCCGCGAGCCGCGGTGGATCGGACTGTGGGAGGACGCCCGGGGGCTGACCCGAGGAGGAGACCCATGAGCATCCGAACCACCTTGACCGCCATCGCCGTCCTGGCGCTGTCCGCGGGGACCGCCTGGGCCCTGAGCACGGACGTGTTCGACTCGTCCCAGACGAGCTTCAAGTACTGCCTGGCGAAGTACGTCGCGCCCTATCCGGACATGCCCGACCACCGCATCTACCAGTGCCAGGGCGGGATCCAGGACGTGGAGCCCGGTCACTCGATCGACATCACGCTCGGCACCAACACCTACAACCGCGACCCGCGGAGCGGCGACCTCGCCACCGACTGCCAGAACTGCGGCAAGTTCGGCGGCTGGGACGACCAGGGCACCCGCCACGTCTACTGGGTCGAGGCGCCCCGCGACTACAACGACCGCCTGAGCTTCTCCAACTTCTACCGGTTCAGCGACCTGGCCCAGGGCCCGATGGCGACCGAGGCCGACCTGGACAAGGCCGGTGTGCGCTGCGGCGGACAGACCAGTAGCGGCACCCACTGGGCCTACTCGTTCTACGCCGGTGACGACGTCGCGCTGGCCGGGGACAAGCGGGCGATGAAGGGGCGCGAGGTGGTCGAGGCCGAGGGCCGCACCATCCTCGCCGCGTGGGACATCCGCCCGCCGGACGGGGCCGCCGGTCCCATCGGCGACTACTGGGGCAACGAGGGTCAGGGCGTGATGCGTTGCCGCGTCGTCATCGAGGAGGGCGCCCGCGCCGATTCGGTCCTCGACCAGCGCAACCAGGTCGAGGTGTGGGCGCACAGCGAGGTCCAGATCAAGCCCGGCGCGGGCAAGAAGCCGGGCCGCGCGGGCGGCGGCGGCGCCCCGAAGATCAAGCTCCCCTGGGAGCGATAGGCGCCGGGTCAGCCGTTCATCCGACCCCGGATGCGGCTGACCACGTCGCGGAAGTCGGCGGCCACCTGGCCGGCGATCGCCCGCTGGAGCGGGTAGGCGATGTTCGCGTGGCGATGGGCCAGCAGCTCGAAGGCGGGTCGACTCAGGAAGGCGGTCTCCACGGGACCCACCGCGACGCACGAGGCGGAGCGGGGCCGGTGGTCGATCATCGCGAGCAGGCCGAACAGCTCGCCGACCTCCATCTCACCCAGCGCGATGGTCTCGCCTTCGCGGTCGAGGGTCACCCGCACGGTCCCCGAGACCAGCAGGTGGGCGCCGTCGCCGCGCTTCCCCTGGCGGATGATCGTGTCGCCGTCACTGAAGTGGCGGGGCTCGAGCGCGGCGACGAAGGCGCGCCGGTCCTGCTCGGACAGCTGGTCGAAGTCGGGCATCGCCCCCAGCAGGGACTCGATCGGCTGGCTCATGCGGCCCTCCGGAAGAGCTTGCCGAGCATCGACAGCAGGCCGTGTCGCTCGTGTTCGTGCAGGCGATCGACGTCGCCTTCGATCTCCCGGATCCGGCCGGCGATGACCCGGGTCACGCCCTGGATCACCGAGCTGGCCACGGCGGGGTGGGAGGACCACAGCCCGTCGAGCGCGGTGTGGGACAGCACGTGCACCAGGGTGGGCGCGGTGGCCCGGACCGTGGCCGTGGCCTGGCCGGGGGCGAGCAGGCCCACCTCCCCGGCGACGTCGCCGGGTCCCATCTGCGCGACCCGGTCGCCGTCGACGATGACGTCGAGCGCCCCCCACTCCACGAGGAGGATCGCGTCGTGCGGCTGGCCTTCGGTGATCGCCGCTTCGCCGGGGTCGAGGGTCACCGACTGCAGGACCGAGAGGAGCGCCTCGACGTCCAGGTCCCCGAGCTGGGCGAGGAAGGCCGAGAAGCGCTGTTCGAATTCTTGGACGGGGCTCGACATGAGACGCGCAGCGTAGCGGCGCAGACGACCGGAGTCGATCCCCCGGCAGGTCGGCGCCGATCAGCGGAGCCCCATCGCCTCCAGCACGGCGTCCAGGGTCGCGCCGCAGGTCCGCGGCGGGTTGGCCGCCTCGGCGTCGCCGCGGTGGTACTCGACGACGATGTCGGGGTCCTTGAGCAGGTGGCCGGTGAGCACGCCGACGACGTGGGCGTCGGGGGCGATCGTGCCGGCCGCGACCAGCTTGCGGATGCCCGCGACCGTCGCGCAGGACGCCGGCTCGGCGCCGATCCCGGCGCCGTCGACCCGCGCCTTGGCGGCCAGGATCTCGGCGTCGGTGACCTGCTCCACCAGCCCCCCGGACGCGTCGATCGCGCGCAGCGCCTTGCGCCACGAGACCGGGTCGCCGATGCGGATGGCCGTCGCGACCGTCTCCGCCTGGACGGGCGTCACGTCCTCGCCCGAGACCCAGGCCCGGTACAGGGGGTTGGCGCCCGCCGCCTGGATGACGGCGATGCGGGGCAGGCGCTCGATCAGGCCGAGCGCGTGCAGCTCCATCAGCCCCTTGCCGATCGCGGAGCTGTTGCCCAGGTTGCCGCCGGGGAGGACCAGCCAGTCGGGAACCGTCCAGCCGAGGTCCTGCAGCAGCTCGAAGCCGATCGCCTTCTGCCCCTCCAGGCGGTAGGGGTTCAGCGAGTTGAGCAGGTAGACGCCGTGGCTGGCGCAGACCTGGCGGACCAGGGCGAGGGCCGCGTCGAAGTCGCCGGACAGCTGCAGCGTCTTCGCCCCGAACGCCAGCGCCTGGCTGAGCTTGCCGTAGGCGACCTTCCCCTCGGGGATGAACACGAACGCCTCGAGGCCCGCGACCTGGGCGTAGGACGCCATCGACGCCGAGGTGTTGCCGGTCGACGCGCACGCCACCCGCGTGGCGCCGTGGAGCAGCGCCGCGGTGGTGCCGGTGGTCATCCCCCGGTCCTTGAACGAGCCGGTCGGGTTCTCGCCTTCGTGCTTGAGCTGGAGCGCGTCCAGCCCCGTCCAGCCGGCGAGCCTGCCCGGCGCGTCGTACAGGTTCGTGTTGCCCTCGGGCCGCGTGGCGACGAGGCCCTCGGGGAGCCCGGGGAGCACCAGCTCGCGGTAGCGCCAGACGCCGCTGCGGTCGAGGCGCGCCCGGGAGCCGCGACGGGAGTCCCACAGCTCGAACAGGTCGACGCCGCGCAGCGCCTCCAGGTCATGGACGACGTCCAGGGTGCCGCCGCACGCGCAGGACATCCGGGGGTCCATGCCCGGCCAGCCCCGGTCGCAGCGGACGCAGCGGAGGGTCCAGGCGACGGTCGTCGGGCGGGTCACGTGTCCGCCAGTCGCCGGACGCCGGGGCAGTCGGCGGGGGACAGGACCGACTGCACGGCCAGCCCCGCCGCTTCGTAGGCGGCCACCATCGCGGCAGCGACCTCGACGGCGTGTCGCCGGGAGCGGCAGAGCGCGAACACCGCGGGCCCCGAGCCGCTGATCGAGCTGCCCAGGGCGCCGGCGTCGCAGGCCGCGTCGATGACGTCCTGGCAGCCGGGGATCAGGGGCGCTCGGCAGGGGGCGATGACGTCGTCGACGACGCAGCGGCTGAACAGCGCCAGGTCGCCGGTGTAGCAAGCGCTGACCAGGCCCGCGAGGCGGGCGCTGTGGGCGACCAGCTGCGACAGCGGCACCTCGCGGGGCAGCGCATCGCGCGCGTCGCGGGTCTTCAGCTCGAACTCGGGCAGCACGACGGCGACCTGCAGGTCGGGCGGCAGGGGCAGCCGGACGAGGTCCAGCGGGTCGAGGGATCGCACGAGCACCAGCCCCCCGAGCACCGCCGGCGCGACGTTGTCCGCGTGGCGGCCGCTCACCGCGACCTCGGCCTCCAGGCACGGCTCGATGAGCTCGCGCTTTCGAAGCGGGGAGCCCAGCAGCAGGTTGGTGGCCATCGCGGCGGCCGCCGCGCTCGCCGCCGAGCTGCCGGTGCCCGAGCCGATGGGCAGGCCCTTGTCGAGCGTCAGCTCCACGCCGATGTCCACGCCGGCTCGAACCAGGGTCGCCGCCGCCGCGATGCCGGCGCAGTTACGCTCCGCTTCGCGCGGCAGCTTGCCTCCGTCCCCCGTGATCCCGGCGATGCGCACGCCGGAGCCGGCCACCCGTCGGGCGGTCACCGTGTCGCCGGGCCCCTCCAGGGCGAGGCCGAGCACGTCGAAGCCGGGGCCCAGGTTGGCCACCGTCGCGGGGGCGAACGCCGTGACCTGGGAGTGGAGCGGCAGCGCCATGTCAGGTCCGCTCCGCCGCGATGCGCAGCACGTCGCCGAGCACGCCCATCGCCGTCACCCCGATGCCGGCGCCCGGGCCCGTCACGACGAGCGGGCGGTCGTCGTACCGCTCGGAGGTGAAGACGACCTGGTTGTCCGTGCCCTTGAGCATGCCCAGCGCCGAGTCGGCCGGCACTTCGGTCGGGCCGACGACGATGCGGCCGGCGGACACGCTCGCCACGAACCGCAGCGACCGCCCCGCCGCCTTCGCCGCGGCGACCCGGGCCGCCATCGGCTCGTCCACCTCGGCGCGCAGCCGCTGGACGAGGTCGGGGACCGCCATCCCGGCCCAGCCGGGATCGACGAGGCCCTGCAGCGAGATCTGCGCGTCTCCCCCGGCCAGTCCGGACAGCCGACCGAGGATCACCGCCTTGCGGGCGACGTCCTCGCCGGACAGGTCGGCCACGGGGTCCGGCTCGGTGTACCCGAGGCTCACCGCCTGGGAGACCGCCTCGCTGAACGGGGCGCCCTCCTCCAGGCGGCTCATCAGGAAGCCGAGCGTGCCGCTGAGGCTGCCCTCGGCGCTCCGCAGGCGGTCGCCGGTGTGCAGCAGCATCTCCAGCGTGTCGACGACCGGCAGGCCCGCGCCGACCGTCGCTTCGGCGCGGAGGAGCCGACGGTGGCGGGCCGCGGCGCCGAGCAGCGCGTCGTAGACGGCGATGTCGCCGGCGAGCGGCTTCTTGTTGGCGGTCGCGACGTCGCACCGTCGGGCGAACGCGTCGAGGAACGCCTCGTGGGACTCCGAGTCGGAGACGTCGACGAGCACCGGACGGGACAGCCGCCACTGGAGGGCGTGGCGGACCATGTCCGAAGGCGTGCCGGCGGTCGCGCCGTCCAGGTCGGCGAGACGGCCTCCCCCCGCCTTGGCGTCGAGGACCTGGCGGAGCTCGTCCAGCTCCAGGCCCGTCGGGCGGAACAGGAAGCCGCTGCGGTCGGCGATGGCGACCACCCGGGGGTGCAGGCCGAAGCGCTCGAAGACGTGGGCGCGCCGGTCGAGCACCTGGGCGACCAGCTCGCGGCCGATCTTCCCGCAGCCGAGCAGCATCAGGTCCAGGAAGCGCTCGGTGGCGACGCCGGTGTCGAGGCGGTCGAGCCCGAACTCGCCGTGCATCGCCGTGACCGCCGCGTCGACGGCGCGCCCCTCGACGGCCAGGGAGACGTTGAGCTCCGAGCTGCCCTGGGCGATGGCGAGCACGTTGACCGCCGCCCGGCCCATCGCGCCGAAGATCCGACCCGAGACGCCCGGGGTCTGCGCCATGCCGAGGCCCACCGCGGCGACGAGGCCGACGCTCCGGCGGACGACGATCTCCTCGACGTCCCCGCGCGACATCTCGGTCCGGAGCGACGCCTTGAGCGCCTGCTCGGCCGAGGCCACCTCGTCGTCCCGGACCGCGAGGCAGATCGACGACTCCGAGCTGGACTGGCTGATCATCGTGACGCTGATGCGGCGGTCCGCCAGAGCGCCGAAGACGCGCGATGCGATGCCCGGCACGCCGGCCATGCCCTTGCCCTCGACGGACAGCAGCGCCTGCCCGCGGATCGCGCTGATCGCCTTGACCGGGTGGGAGCCGGGGGTGAACGCGCCGTCGACCACCGTGCCGGGGGCCGAGGGGTTGAGGGAGTTGCGCATCACCACGGGGATGCCCGGCCCGCTGACCGGGATCATGGTCCGCTGGTGGAGCACCTTGGCGCCGTAGTAGGACATCTCTGCGGCTTCGCGGTAGTTGAGCTGGGGGATGACCCGCGCCTCGGGCACGACCCGGGGGTCCGCGCTGAAGACGCCGTCCACGTCCGACCAGATGGTGACCCCGTCGGCCCCCAGGGCGCCGGCGAGCAGGGTCGCGGTGAAGTCGGTGGCGCCCCGCCCGAGGATGGTCGTCGCGCCGTCGGGGGCGCGGCCGCAGAACCCGGTGACCACTGGCACGTCGCCGCGGTCGAGCACCGGCTTGAGCGCGGCGACCACGTGGCGGTCGGCCACGCCGCCCAGGGGGTTGGCCTCGCCGAAGGCGCCGTCGGTCTCCAGGAACCGGTCCGCGAACATCGGCACCCCGCCGTCGGCCGCGACGGCGAACAGGCCGACGGCGAGCTTCTCGCCCGCCGACAGGATGCGGTCCCGGGTCCGTGGGGTCAGCTCGCCGAGCACCGCCGCGGCCGCGACGAGGTCCCCGAGCTCCGCGACGATCGCCTCGATCTGGGCGGTCGCCGCGCCGTCACCGCCCAGGGTGCGGCAGACCTCCAGGTGGCGGTCGCGCAGCCCCTGCAGGAGGGTGTCGGCCCGATCCCGCTCGCCCTCGGCCGCCGCGCTCGCCAGGGCCACGAGGCCGTCGGTGACGCCGGCCATGGCCGAGCAGGCGACGACGACGCGGGCGCCGTCGGCCCGCGCGTCGGCCACGAGCGACGCCGCGTTGCGGATGCGATCGGCGTCGCCGAGGCTCGTGCCGCCGAACTTGTGGACCTCGGTCCGGTTCATTCGGCGAAGGCTACACGTCCTCCCGTTCCGGTGCCGCGGGCGGGTAGGCTCGGCTCATGTCCCGTCTCCGTCACCACCTCGCGGCGGCCATCGCCGTCGCCGCCGCGGCTTGCCCGCCTATGATGGAGCGGATGCACTCGGTCGCCGACAGCGCGCGGATCGCCGGCGGAGCGACGTGGCTCGTGGCGGTCCTCCTCTTCGGGCTCGGCTGCCCGGCGGACGGGACCCCCGACTTCGACCTGGGCTTCGAGCTGGTCGACGTCAACGAGACGAGCGCGACGTTCGACACCCCGGTGTCGCCGCGCGACTACCTCCAGCGGGTCAGCGGCTGGTACTTCGGGCACGCCACCTGAAGCTACTGCAGTAGCCAGTTCGGCTACCTCCAGGACCTCCAGGACGAGCTCGACGTGGACTTCCCGGAGCTCCAGATCCAGATCCTCGGGATCAACCAGGCGGGGTACGAGGCGGGCAACGAGGCGTTCTGCGACGGGCGGGATCTGCCGTGGCTGCAGGACACCGAGGAGGTCGACGTGTGGGGCGGCTGGGGGCCGACCTACCGGGACGTGCAGGTGCTCGACGCCGCCAACGAGGTCCAAGGCGTCTTCAACCTGACGGACAACAGCCTCGCGGAGCCGGCCAACTACGCCGAGCTGCGGGACCTGCTCATCGCCGCCGCCGGCGACTGACCAACAGCAGCCCGGGCGCCAGCAGCGTCAGCCCGCCGCCCGCGGTCGGGGTCGACGCGCAGCCGCAGGAGGTCATCGACGGGGGGGCCGCCGCGGCGCTGTCGTCGTCGTCCTGCGGCGCGCTGTCGTCGTCGTCCTGCGGCGCGCTGTCGTCGTCGTCGTCGTCGTCGCCCGCCGCGTCGTCGTCGTCTCCGGGCTCGACCTCTCCGTCGGCGAGCAGGGCGGCCAGCCAGCCGAGGGTGTCGGCCTCCACCCAGCGCTCGCCGACCGGCACGAGCCAGCCGTCCTCCTCCGGGCTCGCCTCGCCTCGGGCGATCAGCGCCTCGCCCAGCGTGACCGAGGCGAACAGCAGGTCGACGTGGTTGAGGTCCGCCTCGTAGCTGTCGACCAGCTCGGCCCCCCGGGACAGGAGGCCATCGACGCTCTGGGCCGACGCGGTGAACACGACGCCGTCGCTGCGGCCGCTGACCTCGCCGAACGCCAGCTCCCCCGACGCGACCGCCTGGAGCTCGGCGTCCGTGACGGACAGCCCCGGGAACCGCGGCGCCACCACGTCGGCGAGGAGCCCGGCGAAGAAGGTCGGCCCCTCGTCGCCCCAGGCGCCACCCCCGAGCGCCAGCCCCGAGGGGGTCGGGCCGGAGGGCGGCACCAGCGGGTTGCTCCCCGCGACGACGGCGACCTGGACGGCGGGGTCGATCCCGGCCGCGTCGAGTCGGTCCAGCAGGGAGTCGCCCGCCTCGACGGCCGAGGCGAGCCCGGAGGACAGGCTCCACAGCCCCAGGCCGCCGTAGTAGGTGGTCAGCGGGTCCGGCTGCGCCGCGTAGACGCCGAGGGTGGGGTCGAGGCCGGGCAGCGGGTGCTCGTCGTCCCACGCGCGCAGCAGCTGGGGGTGCCCTGGGAAGGCGTCCCCGCCCTCGGGCCAGAGGTCGACCCCCCGGAGGTCTTCGAAGATCAGCGGGAAGGCCGAGCCGCTGGGGTACCAGGTGTGCCAGGCGGAGGGCAGGAGCGGGTCGTCGCCGGCGCCCGTCAGGGGGTGCGCCCAGGTCCAGCGGAACGCCGAGTCCAGCCCCCCGAGCGGCGCGCCGACGGCGACGAAGCGCCGCACATCGCCTCGGTAGGGGGTGCCCTCGGCGGAGTACCGGCCGCCCCTGGAGCCGTCGGTCTCCGACCAGGCGGCGCCCTCGGTGTGGGCGAGGTAGACAGCCGCCGAGATCGCGCCCTTGCCGTGGGCGACGACGTCCACCTGCTGCGCGCCGGTCACCTCACGGATCCGGGCGACCGCGTTGGCGACCTGCTCGGCCTGCTGGAAGCAGTCGCCGTGGGGGTGGGCGAACGAGATCGCGAACACCGCCCGGCCGTCGGCCGCGAGGTGGCGCGCCATCGGCACCAGCACCCCCGACGCCGACGTGCCGTAGCCGGGCACCAGCAACGTCGGGTGCTCGCGGTCCGCGCTGGCCCAGCCCGGGCCGAAGTGGAGCAGGAACCGGTCCGAGCCCGGCGCGTCCGCCCCGAACGCCTCGGCGATCCCGGGGGACAGCGGGTCGGCGTCGCGCCAGGCGCCGCCCGGGGGGAAGTCCTCGGTCCGGAACAGGGCCGGGTCGGGATCCCGGTGCCGCTCGACGCGATTCCAGGTCGGCGCCCCGCCCAGGTCGAACAGCACCGCCTCGTCGTCGCTGAACGTCGCCTCCGGGTCGGAGGGGTCGAACCCGTCGGTCGCCCGCGCGGCGACCGGGACCAGAAGGGCCCCCGTGAGCGCGAGCGTCGACGCGGCCTGCAGGGCGGGCCGGTCGCTCAAGCGGACGCCTCGATCGCGGAGGGGGGCACGTCTTCGAGGCCGGCCAGCCTGCGGGCGAGGGTCATGCGCTCCTCCCAGTCGGTCGACCGCTCGAGCACGATCCGCTGCGCCTGGGGGGAGCCCGCGCCGTGCATGCACTCGGTGCGCAGCGGGACGGAGCCGGCGCCCGACGTCATGAACTCGACCAGCCGGAGCAGCCGCCCCCGCTCGTGGGAGCCGACCACGGGCTCCATCAGCGTGCGCAGCCGTGGGTGGGAGAGGTCCTCGGCCGCCGGGAGCGTGGTCACGAGGCCGCCGGCGAGGTCCTCGGCGAGCCGGACGACGTCGTAGGGGAGCCGGGTGACGTTGAGCTTGCAGACGTTGGCGAGCACCGGGTCGACCTGCCACACGCCCGAGGCGTGGGCCCGACCGGAGTGGCTCGCGGCGAGGCCGAGCCCGTGCAGCGTCTCGGTGAGGTGGACCATCTCGACGAGCTTGTCGCGGACGTGGGAGGCGCCCCGCACTCCGGCGATCCCGGCCAGCGCGGCGGAGGCGCCGGTCAGCACGTCCAGGTTGCCCGGCTTGCAGCCGCCGTAGCTCGCCCGGTGGTAGCCGGCGAAGGCGTCGACGAGCACGCCGGAGGCGTCCAGGTCGCCGTCCAGGAAGACCCGCTCCCAGGGGACGAACACGTCCTCGAACAGGATCACCGCCTCCTGGCCGCCGAAGCGCACGTTGCCGGCGTCGGGGCCGCCCTTGCGGTCGTCCGAGGGCTGCCGCCCGAGGACCATGATGACGCCGGGAGCGTCGGTCGGGATGGCGGCCGCGATCGCGAACTCCTCCTCCCCCGGCCGCATCGCCATGCCGGGCATGACGAGGATCTCGTGGGAGTTGACGGCGCCGGTCTGGTGCAGCTTGGCGCCCCGGACGACGACGCCGTCGGGGTGACGCTGCACGACCCGCAGGTAGTGGTCGGGCTGGGCGGCGGGGCGCAGGCGCCGGTTGCCCTTGGCGTCGGTCATCGCGCCGCAGACGACCTCGTCCCGCTCCTGGATGCCCCGCAGCCAGGTGACGAAGCGGCCGTGGGGCTCGGCCCCGACCTCCCAGGTCGCGAGGAACAGCGCGTTGAGGGCGTCCATGCCGACGCAGCGCTGGAAGCAGGTCCCCGTGAGGCGGCCGAGCAGCCGCTGGAGTCGCACCTTGTCCACCAGGTCGGCGGTCGAGCCGAACAGGTGGGTGAACCGGCTGACCGGCTGCCCCGTGAGCTCCGACGTCGCCACCGCGAGGTCGCGGTGCTCGGGATCGTGGGCGAGCGCGTACGTCATCGCCACGGTCTCCAGGGCGGGCCGCACCTGCGGGTGGTCGACCGGCTCGGGGACGCGGACGCCGCCGATCCACAGCTCGACGTCTCGGCCGCGGAGGCTCTGGATGTACTCGGTCGGGGTCTTCATGAGGCTGCGCTCCGGGGCTGGGAGGCGGAAGGATGGCCGAGGACGGCGTCTTCGAACAGGGATTCGATCTGCTCTTCGTACCGCTCCCGCACCACGTGTCGGCGGAGCTTCAGGGACGGGGTGAGCAGGCCGTTGTCCACGGTCGGCGGCTCGTCCACGACCGCGAACCGTCGGATCCGCTCGTGGCGCGGCAGCGCCCGGTTCAGGCGGTCTACGAAGGGGCCGAACTCGACCTCCTGGTCGGTGAACACCAGCCCGACGAGCCGTCGGCGTCCCTCGCCGAACAGCACGAGCTGGCCGGGCCCCTCGAAGGCGCCCTCGATGGGCGCCGGGGCCACCTTCTTGCCGCCGGCCAGCGCGATGAGCTCCTTCTTGCGGCCGACGAGGCGCAGGGCGTCGCCGTCCCACGCCCCCAGGTCGCCGGTGTGGAACCAGCCGTCGTCGTCGATGGGCGTCGGCACGTCGCCCCAGTAGCCGCCGAAGACGCTGGGCCCCCGGGCGAGCACCTCGCCGTCCTCGCCCAGGCGGACCTCGACCGACGGGTAGGGCACGCCCACGGTCGACCGCGACGCCTGGCCGGGCCGCTCCAGGGTGAGGGTCGGCGAGGTCTCGGTGAGGCCATAGCCCTCGAGCAGCCGGACACCCGACCGCGCGTATCGCTGCTTGGTCGCGGTGCTCAGGGGGGCGGCGCCGGACAGCGCCAGGGCGAGGCGGCCGCCGGTCGCCTCGGGGGGGAGGTGGTCCCACAGCAGGGGCACGCCCAGGAGGAGGTGGGGACGGACCCGCTGCACCGTCTCCGCGAGGTCCGCGAACGGGCAGAGCGTCGTGCGCAGCCCCGCGACGGTGCCGATGCAGAGCCCGCCCCAGCCGTAGACGTGGGACATCGGCAGCCAGTGCACCTCGGCGCAGTCGTCGGGGAGCATCGGGCCGATCACCTCGACCCAGTCCTCGCCGTTGACCCACAGGTTGCGGTGGGTGAGCACGACGCCCTTGGGTCGGCCGGTGGTGCCGGACGTGTAGATGATGCAGGCCCGGGCGTCGGGGTCCGGGTCGGGCCGGACGATGGGCGACGACGCGGTCGCTTCGGCCCACGAGGGTCCGTCCAGCAGCAGGTCCGCGTCCGGGGCGTGGGCGAGATCGGAGACCAGGAGGCGGCTCCCGGAGTCGTCGAGGATGAAGCGGGCCTGCGCCGGCGTGGACGGCGCGTGGACCGAGACGAAGCAGGCGCCCAGGGACTGGGCGGCCCAGGCCGCGATCGCCCACTCGACGCGGTTGTCGGCCCAGATCGCGACGCGGTCGTCCGTCGTGACGCCTCGGTCCGCCATCCAGGTCGCGACGGCGCGCACGCGCCGGGCGAGCACGCCCAGGGTGAGGGGCTCGGGGCCGTCGAAGCGAATCCGGTCGGGCTCCTGGGCGGCGCGGGCGAAGAGGATGGCGCTGGCCGAGAGGGTGGCGTCGGGGGCGCTCATCGGTCCGCTCCGAGGAAGTCGATCAGGGTCCGGCTGAGCTCGCGGAGGCCGCGTCGCCCCGACAGGAGGCCGACGTGGCCGCCGGGGATGGACCGGCCTTCGCCCGTCCGCTCGGCGAGGGCCAGGGTGCAGGCGGCGGGCACGATCCCGTCCTGCTCGGCCGCGATCGCGAGCGCCGGGCACTCGATCGCGCCCAGGTCGGCGAGGTCGCCCTCCCACAGGGCGTTGTCCCGGTAGATCCGCTGGCCCCAGTCCCGGTAGAGGTTCGCCCCGATCGAGACGTTGTCGTTGTTCCACAGCTCGACCGCGAGGAAGCGGTCCAGGTAGTCGGGCCTGCGCCAGCGCCGCAGCAGGCTGGCGAGCTTGCTGACGTTGACCGTCGGCCGCAGCGCCCAGAAGGGGGCGTGGACCCAGGCGGCGGGCACCGCGGGGAGCGCCGAGCTGATGGCGCCGAAGTCGGCGTGCTCGCTCCAGGCCGCGAACCGGCCCCCCCGGGTCGCGTCGATCGGGGCGCCGAACACGGCCAGGCGGGCGACTCGGCCGGGTCGACGGGCGGCGTGGATGGCGGCGAGGGTGCCGCCGGTCGAGTAGCCGAAGAGGTCGACCTGGTCCCAGCGAGCGAGCGCGCGGTCGAGGAGGCCGAGCAGCTCCTCGAGCCCCTCGGGCCCGCCCTCCGCCCAGTCCAGCAGCAGGATCGGCCCCGCCAGCCCGGTCATCAGCTCGCGGATGAGGGACTGGTCGGACAGCAGGTCGAGCAGGTAGAAGCGGTTGACGAAGGAGCAGACGACGACGGTCGGCGTGCCCTCGCCGCCGCGGAGCCGCCACAGCCGCGCCGAGCCTTCGCTCCACTCCAGCGTCCGGGGCGATGGGGCGAGCTTCGGCGCCGCGGTGGCGTACAGCCCCGCCTGCAGCTCCGCCACCTCCCGGATGAGCTCCCCGTCGGCCGCGCCTCGGGCGGTGGCCCTGGTCGGGGCGCCGGCCGCCGCCGTCGCCCAGCCGGCCCGGGTCGCGGTGAGCAAGGCCGTGGGGTAGCTCGCCTCCAGCCCCTGTCGCCGGCTCCCGATCTCCGGCGGTCGGGGGCGCTGAGGGGACTGGGGGATCGCGCTCCACGGGCGGGTCAGCGCCGCCGCCTGGGCGCCGGCGGCCCGAAGCGTGGGTACGTCCGCGAGGGTCGCTTGTATCGCCTGGGCGCCGCCCCGCTCCAGGCCGACGAGCAGCTCAGCGAGGGAGTCCAGGGCTCGGGGGGCGGAGGGCTCGGGGGGGGAGGGAGTGGCGGTCATGTGGGGGTCTCAGGGCTATGAACGAGCGATCGTTCGTTTTGATGTCGTGCGTCGGCAGGGCGAGGGGCGAGGCGGAGCTCACGAAGTGGAGGGGGAGGCGAGGATCCCGCGCAGGAACACGTCGGTGATCGCCTCGAGGGCCTGGTCGGCGGGCACGCCGTAGTGGCCCCGGCCGCCGAACAGGATCTCGACGAGGAGGAAGTTGAAGACGTGCATGTAGACCATGCGGAAGGCGATCCGGGCTTCGACCCGCAGCCGCCCCTGGCGGTCGACCTCGGCCAGCCGAGCCTCCAGGACAGGGTGCTGGAGGTCGTGCAGGAACCGATCCCCGAAGTGGCGCCCCTGGAACTCCAGCACGTCGACGTACCACAGCAACCAGAAGTCCCGGTGCTCCTCGATGAGCTGCCGGATGGCGCCGGCGAGGGCCGGGATGTCGTCGGGGAAGCGGGTCGACGCGAGGTGCTGCAGGACGGGGTTGTCGGGGCTCGCGAAGAGCCGCTGATACCGCTTCACGATCGCCTCGAAGAGCCCGTCCTTGCCCTGGTAGTGCGCGTACAGCCCGCCGACCGACATGCCCGCCTCGGTCGCGATCTCGCGGATGCGGGTGCCGTGGAATCCCTTGCGAACGAACAGCGCGATCGCGGCGAGCTCGATCTTGCTGCGGACTTCGTCCTCTCGAGCGGCGGTGAGGGCAGGCATCGGGCTCCCGGCGGGGGCGATCACAAAACGAGCGCTCGTTCGTTTACCGCTCCGGCCCGCTCCTGTCAAAGGGAAACGACCGCCGACTGGACGGATCCTGGTGAGCGAGGGGCCGTTCAGTCAGGGTTCGGGCAGCGCCAGCCGGAGCGCCCCCTGGGACGGGACGAGCGTCCAGCGGTCGGGGGCCGGGCGGGCGGCGAAGGTCTCCGGGTCCAGCAGCACCCCCCGCCCGTCCCAGCCGGCGACCACGAGGTGCTGTCCGTCCGGGCTGAACGCGACCGTGAGCACGTGCTCACCGAGGCTGGAGTGGCGCAGGGAGACCGCGGTCTGCGCGTCGTGCAGCACGACGGTGCCGTCCCGGGAGCCGGTGGCGAGCCGGGTCCCGTCGGGGTGCCAGGACAGGCTGTAGACCGCGTCGCCGTGGGGGGACAGGTCGGCGATCTTCGCCCCGCTGGCGGCGTCCCAGACCGCGGCGGCCCGGTCCTGGCTGCCCGAGGCGATCCGGCCGCCGTCGGGCGAGAACTCGAGGGCGAAGATGCCCTCGTTGTGAGCCTCGATGACCAGCTGCTGCTCGCCCCCGGTCGCCTCCCAGATCCGGATCGTGCCGTCCCAGGAGCCCGTGGCGAGCCGGCTCCCGTCGGGGGCCCAGACCACGGACTCGACCGAGTCGGTGTGGTGGCCGAGGCCGTACTGCTCCTCGCCGCTCGCGACGGACCAGACCGTGCCGTTGCTGTTGCGGGAGACCGCCGCCAGCAGGGTGCCGTCGGGTGAGAACGCGAGCCCTTCGATGTCCTCGGTCGGCCCGTGCAGCAGGTGCAGCAGCCGGCCGGAGCTCGCCTCCCACAGGCGGGTGGTGCCGTCCCACGCGCCGGTCGCCACGAGCTTGCCGTCCGCCGACCACGCGACCGTGGTGACGCTGCCGAGGTGGCGGCCCACGACCAGGGCGCGCTGGTCCGGCATCAGCCCCCGGGGCGGCCCCGCGACCAGCTCCGAGGGACCCTCCAGCAGGGCGGCGACGTCGATCGTCCGGGGGGCCGCGGTGGGGATGGGGGCGGGGGTCGCCGCGGGCCCGGGAGCCGGGCTGGAGCAGGCGACGAGGGCGAGCAGGAGCAGCAGCCCCGGGGCGTAGCGGAGCATCAGCAACCTCCCAGGGAGTCGGGCAGGAGGCCGAACCCCCGCAGCTGGTCGAGGACCACGTCGGCCAGGGCGGCGTTGCCCTCGGCGGTGTAGTGGCCGTCACCGGGGATCTGCCACCAGTCGGCCTGGTCGCCGCGGCCGTCGACCTGGGGCGCCGCTTCGAACCAGTACTGCGCCCGCCCCGCCGCCGACACCTCCGCCGACAGCCGCTCCATCGTCCAGTCGTCGTGGGGGGAGGGCGCGACGCCGAACACCATCAGCTCGCAGCCCGCCTCGTCACACAGCCGGCCCATGCGCTCGACCGACTCCCGGACGCGCTGCCAGGCGCCGTCGGCGTCGGCGGGGCGGGTGATGCCCCGGCTGATCCGGGCGATTCGCCCCCCGAAGTACAGGCGCATGATCCGCGACCAGCCGGTCGCCCGGACGAGCCACGCGGGCCGACTGCCCTGCACCATCGCCGCGCGGTTGTCCCAGTCGCGGTCCAGCCGCAGGATGTCCATCGCGTCCCCCGGCTCGGCCCCCACCAGGACGAGGTCGGGCTCGAGGCGCACACCCTTGCTCTCCAGGTAGTCGGCTTCGCCGACGGTGTTCCGGCCGACGAAGCCGGCGTTGATCACCTCGACCGGGCCGCACCGGGACAAGGTGCTCTCCACCCGTCGCAGCCAGACGTCCTCGTCTTCGACGCCGTCGCCCCAGGTGTAGCTGTCACCGATCGCGAGGATGCGGAAGGTGCCGGCCGGCCTGGCCCACTCGACCACCGGGCCGCGGAACCCCTGGGCGTTGGTGGTGAACCGGTAGAAGTGGGGGTCGAACCCGTCGTCGCCGCCGATCTCGACCTTGCCTCGCTGGTTTGGCGCGTAGTCGCCGATCAGCCCCTCGACGGGGAGCTCGTTGAGCGAGAACGCGCGGTGCTCCAGGGGGGACAGCCGCACCCCGACCTCGACCAGCACGAAGACCGCCAACAGCGTCAGCCCCGCCGACGCCGCGACCGCCTTCGGACCCCGCTTCCACCCACGCTCTGCCACGGCCAGCGATACTAGCCGACGTGCAGCGCACCCACCTGCTCGTAGCGGCTGGCGTCGTGGCCTTCGCGGCCTGGATGTTCGTGCACCCGTTCGGCATCGGCAGCGCCGATCCGTACCGCGACAACGACTGGTTCACGGACCGCACGTACGACGTGCTGGCCCGCGACGCGCTGCTCCACCACCACCAGCTGCCGATCCGGAGCCACCTGCTCGGCGGCGGGTTCCCGACCATCGGCCACCCGTTCGACGGCTCGTGGGCGCCCACCCTGCTGCCGGTGATCCTCTTCGGCGACGTCATCGGGGTGAAGGTCAACCTGCTCCTGCTGATGCTGCTCGGCGCGTGGGGCATGTGGGGGCTGGCGCGCGGCTGGCTGGGCGTCGGGCCGCCGGCCGCGGCCCTCGCGGCGCTCGGGTTCGCGTTCAGCGGCTGGCTGCCGTCGATGATGCTCGTCGGCTTCTACCCCCAGTGCCTGTACCTGCTGACGCCGGCGCTGCTGCGGCTGCTGTGGGTGGACGCGGAGCACGCGCCCAGGCGCTCGACCCTGCTCGCCGGGTTCGTGCTCTTCCTGCTCCTGCAGCAGGCTGGCAACGCGACCCTGGCGGTCGCCTGGTTCGTCGGCGTGGCCACCTGGCTGAAGGTGGCGGCGGACGAGCACCCGGGCCTCGTGCCGGTCGCCGCCCTGCTGCTGCTCCCCGTAGCCGCGCCCCTGGCGTTCGCGCGGGAGCTGGAGGTCTGGTGGCCGGTGGCGGCCGGCTGGGCGGCGGCGGCCGCCCTGCTCGCGGGGGTCCCGCGCCTGCGGAGATTGACGCGGAGCTTCGGCCCCCACGTCGCCCGGGGGCTCGCCGTCGGGGTGATCGCCGCGACGCTCGGGATCGGCAAGGTCGTCGCGGTGGACGACCTGCTCGGCCGGGGCGAGTACGTGCACGAGCTGAGCTGGGGCTACGAGATGTGGTTCCCGCGGGAGGGCCACGGCGAGCCGGACGGCCGGGTGGTCCGGTTCCCCCGGTTCGACGAGGAGAACCCGCCGCCGCCGTATCGCGATCCCGACTTCTTCATGGGGCCGGCGGAGCTGCTCGAGGGGTTGCTCGGCCGGGTGCCCGCGGAGGGCGAGTACTCGCCGTATCCGCCCCCCAACGACGACCCGATGGAGGAGCGCCCGCTGGGGATCGCCGAGCGGGAGTACATGTGGGTCGGGCTCACGGCGCCGCTGCTCCTCCTGGCGCTGATCGGCGTCGTGGTCGGCCGGAGGCGGGCGCCCCTGGCGACCCTGGGGGTGCTCGTGGCGGGGGTCTGTCTGGGGCCTCACGGCCCGCCCGACCTGCACTTCCTGCTGGTCAAGGGGCTGCCCGGCTTCGACCGGATCGTGCAGCCGATCAAGTACTTCGACTTCTTCTTCGTGCCGGTGCTCGTGCTGCTCGCGGCGGGCGCCCTGGACCGGGTGCCCCGGGAGCGGGAGCGGCTGGCCTGGATCGCGCTGCCGCTGCTCCTGGCCTGGCCCTTCGTGCAGAACGGGCCGATGTTCGCCGAGCGGTTCGAGCGGCCGGTGCCGCGGGAGGCGACCTACGAGGGGCCGATCATGCACGTCGGCCACCCCGACTGGGTGGGGCAGGGGACCGACGAGATCGAGCGCATGGGGCGCGACTGGGCGATCCGCGAGCTGGCCCGTCCGGTCGGCACTCGGGAGTACGAAGGGGCCCGTTCGCGGTTCGGCGTCATCGACTGGTACGGCACGGTCGAGATGCCCGAGCGGGCGATCCCGCGCAGCTACGTGACCCCCAGCGGCGAGCTGATCCCCAACCCCGACTACCCCGGCGACGAGGCGTGGTTCGACGGCGGAGGCGAGGTCCGGTCGGTCGAGCTGGGTCCCACCCGCATCCGCGTCGAGGCGAGCACCGACGGGCCGAGCCGCCTCGTGATCAACCAGAACGCGCTGCCCGAGTTCGTCTCGGTCGGAGACGGCGAGCTGTCCGAGCAGGACGGCCGCCTCGCCGTCGACCTCGGCGACGCGGGGGAGCATCGCGTCGAGCTGGTGTGGAGGCCGACGAAGCTGCTCGCGGGCCTCGCGGGCTCCGCCCTGGCGTTCGCGGTCTGGCTGTTCGCCTTGATCCGGTTCGGCGAGCGGCCGGCTCAGCCCCCGTCGCCGACGTCCACCTCGAAGGTGCCGCAGGCCGAGGACAGGTAGACGCGGTCGCCCGCCGGTGACGTCGCGAGCGACTTGACCCGCCCCCCCAGACGCAGTCGACGCTCGGTCTTCAGGTCGGCCGCGCGCACGATCCGAAGCGGCGCCCCCAGCTGGGACGCGACCGCCAGCCGGCCGCCCGCGATGCCGACGGCGGGGCGCACCCCGAGCCCGACCCGGGCCCGATCGACGACCTCCAACGTGTCGTCGGAGAAGGCGACGAGCTGGGAGTCGTGGAACCGGGCGGCGATGACCCGGCCGCTGGCCGGGTCGTGCACGACGGAGTAGTTGAACCCCCCGAGGGGGGCCGACCGCAGCGTCGCGGCGGTGTCGGGATCGACCTGCCGGAGCCGGTCGCCCTCGGCCAGCGAGACCAGGTACATCGCCGAGCGGTCGGTCCGCAGCGCGATGTCCTCGCTGTCGTCCCAGACCTCGAGCTGGCCGACGTGGCGCAGCGACCAGGCGTCGACGTCCAGCGCGAGCAGGTCGGCCGAGGTCTCGCAGCCGAGCAGCACCTCGCCCCGCTCCTCGTCCCAGGCCAGCGAGCTGATCCAGCACATGCCGGCGAACTCCCCCTCGCGGACCGCGCCGGTGGAGGGGTCGACGAGCAGCAGGATCGTCTTCGGCTCGTCGTCGAGGATCTCCGTGACCAGCACGCCCCGCCCGCCCGGCAGCCCGTAGGCTTCCTCCAGGTCGCCGCCCCGGCGGCCGCCGAGCTCGTGCAGGAGCTCCGCCGCCCCGTCGCTGTCCAGGTCGTAGGCCCGCACCCAGGCCTCCTCGCGGTGCACGACGACCAGGTGACCGGCGCCGTCGACGTCCAGGTCGAACGCCGCCCGGTCGTCGCTCACCAGGCGGACGCCCTCCGCGTCGACGTCGGGGCAGCGCACCACGTCCGCCGAGTCGACCGCGATGGCGGCCGCCGCGATCAGCGCCAGGCGGCCCGTCTGCCAGGGCCACCGCCCCGGCCAGGTCGCCAGGTCGGGGAGCAGCGGCATGCCCGCTCGGCCGGCGAGCAGCTGCGCGGCGACGAGCAGCGTCGCGAGCACCCACCACGCCACCGGCGTAGCGAGCGCCGAGGTGGCTGCGTCCAGGAAGGTCCCGGTGCGTGGCGTCGCCATCATGTTGGCGACGAAGAGCAGCGAGACGGCCGTCGCGCCGAGCACTCCGCCCAGGGCGAGGCGGGGGCGGACCGGCTCGTCGGGCGGCCGCACCGCGGCCGAGGCGCCCGCGACCACCGCGAAGAACAGCGGCGCCGACGCCAGGCCGAACGCGCCCATCGTGCCCAGCACGAGGCAGACCGCCAGCCCCGCGGGGAGCCGAGCGAGCTGCAGCCCGACGGCGGCCGGCTCCTCCCCCGCCGCCGGCCGCAGCGGCGGGAGCACCCCCAGGAGGAGGGCCATCGCGGCCGCTCCCGCGAGCACCAGCCCACCCGCCGCGAGGGCGGGCAGCCCCTTGAGGGCCTCGTCGAGGCTCCAGCCGATCACCAGCGTCGGCTCGAGCACCGAGTGCAGCGCCACGGCGAGCCCCTGGCTGTAGACCAGCCCGCACAGCTGCGCGGCGATCACCGCGAGGGGGAGCAGCAGCAACAGGCGGATCGTCAGGCGCACGACCCGGTCATGGTATCCGGCTCGGGTCGACCGGACTCCATCGCCCTCAACTCCGCGACCGCGCCGCCGATGAAGAGGCCGAGAGAGCCAGCGGAGTGCGACGTTGAGCCACAGCCTGATCCACCCCGCCAACCTGCTCCTCCTCGCCCTGGCCGTCGTCTCGGCGCACCTCTGCGTGCACTACATCGCCCAGTGGTCGGGCCGTCGGGGTCAGAGGCTGTCGCTCTGGATCGCGGCGTGGTCGGGCCTCGCGGCGGTGCACATCGTCGGCCGCCTGATCCACTGGACCGCGGTGACCGACGAGCGCGCGGTCCTCGGCATGACGATCGCCGAGATCGCGGTCTGTGGCGGCCTGGTGGTCGTGCTGGGAGCCGCCTTCGCGCTGGCCGACCGGAAGCCCCCGCGTTTCCTGTTGGAGGGTGTCGGCGTCGTCTCGGCGGCGCTGATCGCGCTGCACCTGGCGACCCCCTGGTTCTTCACCGGCGCGAGCGAGGTCTGGCGGGGGGCGTTCGGCCGGGAGCTGCTGTGGGTCGAGCCGGGCTGGCTGGCCCCGATCTGGGGTCCCCTGGGCTCCGCCGTCCTGGTCACGGCGCTGGTGGTGGTCGGCCGGTCGACCAGGTCGGAGCCGATGGTCCGTCGCGGCTTCGTCGCGGCCCTCGGCGTCTACCTGGTCGCCGGGGTGCACGACCTCGCACTCGCGTGGTTCCCGATGGACAGGATCCTCTGGTTCGACTTCTCGTTCGCGGTGGTCGCCATCGGGCTCGATCACCTCTCGGTGCGGATCACCAACGACGCCTGGGAGCACCTCGAGGAGCGGGTCGTCGAGCGCACCGCAGAGCTGGAGCACGCCAACGTCGCCCTGCGCGCGGCGGTCGAGGAGGCCGCCCGATCGGCGGAGGCGAAGACCCGCTTCCTCGCCAACGTCAGCCACGAGATCCGCACGCCGATGAGCGGCATCCTCGGCATGTCCCGCCAGCTCCTCCGCTCCACGCTCGACGCCGGGCAGCGGCAGCTCGCCGAGACCGTGCACCGCAGCAGCGTGACCTTGATCACGGTCCTGGACGACATCCTCGACGCCGCCCGGATCGAGCACGGCACCTGGCGGGTGGACATCCAACCGTTCGCGCCCCACCGGATCCTGGAGGACGTCTGCGAGCTGCTCGCCATCGACGCCGACGCCCGCGATCTGGAGCTGGTCTGTCGCCTGCCGACCGATCGGCGGCTGTCGGTCCTCGGTGACCCGGACCGGTTCCGCCAGGTCGTGCTCAACCTCGTCGGAAACGGGCTGCGCTACACCGACCGCGGTGACGTCGTAGTGGAGTTGTCCGTGGAGCGGCCCGCCGGCAGTCCTGCCGTGGCCCGGGTCGAGGTGCGGGACACGGGGCCGGGGATCGAGGCCGGCGAGCTGGGTCGCCTGTTCGAGCCGTTCACCCAGTCCGAGCTCGACGAGGGCCGGGGCGGCACGGGGCTGGGGCTGTCGATCGCCCGCGGCCTGGTCGAGCTGATGGGCGGACGGATCGGAGCGGACAGCCGGCCGGGAGTCGGCAGCACGTTCTGGTTCGAGCTGCCGATGGCGGAGGACGACCTCGACTCGAGCCTGGTCACGGCCGGGCTGCCGGGCACGCGGGTCCTCGTGGTCGAGCACCGCACCGCCACCCGCCGGGCGCTGGAGGCGACGCTGCGGGACTGGGGCGCCGAGGTCATCGCGACCGACCTCGCCGTCGGCGCGCGTCACCACGCCAGGACCGCCGGCGCCCGGGGGCGGCCGTTCGACGTGGTCCTGGTCGACGTCGACCTCCCCGACGACGCCTTCAGCCTCGCCGACGCGCTCGCCGGGCTCGGCTCCGACCGCAGCGCGCCCGTCTACGCCCTGGTCGGCGCCGCCGGGGGTGGCGCCCGTGTCGAGCGGGAGTTCACCGGCGTGCTGGTCCGACCGGTGCGCCAGGGGCGCCTCTTCGCGGCGGTCAGCGCGCGGCGCCGCCCCGCCGCGGCGGGGCTGGTGGAGGAGACGGCTCTGCCGGGTCCGCTCGGGGACATCCCGATCGTGCTCGTGGTCGACGACGACGAGGTGAATCGGTCGCTGGCGACGATGCAGCTGACCCAGCTGGGCTTCGACGTGAGGGTCGCGCGCAGCGGCGCCGAGGCGCTCGAGCTGCAGGGGGACGAGCGCTACGCAGCGGTGCTGATGGACTGCCGCATGCCCGGGCTGGACGGCTACGAGACCGCCCGCCGGTGGCGGGAGTCGGAGGCGGGTCGGGAGCGGCGCACCCCGATCATCGCGATGACCGCGCACGCGATGGAGCGGGAGCGTCGCCGCTCGCTGGACGCGGGCATGGACGATCACCTCACCAAGCCCGTCCTGACCGAAGACCTGGGCGACTGCCTGAGGATGTGGCTGCGGGTCGCGGCCGAGCCCGGAGACAGCCTGCCGAGCGCGTAGTGAGTCCCGACGCTAGACTGCCCTCTTCGCCCGCCCTCGAGCGACCTCCAGGAGCCATGCCCACCTTCCTGCACGTCCACAGCGGCGCCGGTCCGCGCCTCATCCCGCTCGACTCGGTCATCGAAGTGCTGCCGATGCTGGCGCTCGACCGCGGCGGCGAGAGCGCCCGCTCGGGTTACTGCGGGCTGTTGAGGTTTCGGGGCCAGGCGGTGCCGACCTTCGCGCTGAGCGAGGACGACCAGCGGCCCGAGGAGCACCTCGACTGGATGCTCGTCGTCGGCCTGTCCGCCGGCGCGGCCCGGGCCTGGGTGGTGCGTGACGTGCTCGGCGTGCTCCAGGTCGAGCCGGAGCGGGTCCAGCACCCCGAGCTCGGCTCGGCGGCGGGCTGCGCGGTCGTCGACCTCGACGGGCGCCTGGTGCGCGTGCTCGGCGAGGAGGCCGAATGAGCCCTGGCGCGGAGCACCTGGAGCAGCTGCTCCGCGCCCGAGGCGTCTGTTCGGCCGAGGAGTTGATCTCGGCGCGCTACGGCTTCGCCGAGCCCTTCGTCGACGAGACGCTGGTGTGCCGGATGCTCTCCCGGCTCCCCTGCGCGGCCAGCCTGGACCGACTCGAGGCGACGCTCGTCGAGGCGGTCGTCATCGGCGAGACGCACTTCATGCGACACCGCTCGCAGCTGGAGTGGCTGCTCCTGAACTGGCTCCCCCCGCTGGCCTCTCGCGCCCCCGACCAGCCGGTGCGGGTGCTGTTCGCCGGTTGCTCTACCGGGGAGGAGGTGTGGTCGTTCCTCGGCACGCTCGGCGACACCATCGAAGCGATGGGTCCGTGGGGGGTCGACGTGGTCGCGGTGGACGCGAGCGAGCGATCGCTGGCCATCGCCGAGGCGCGGGTATATCGGTCGTGGTCGCTGCGTGGGGTCGACCTGAGCGCTGACGGCGCGTGGCTGTCCGTCTCCGCCGAGGGGGATGTGCGCGTCTCGGATCGGCTGCTCCGCCACGACGTGAGCTTCGAGCGGCACAACCTCCTCGAGCCGCTGGACCGGCTCGCGCCGCCGGGCGGCTTCGACCTGGTCCTGTGCCGGAACGTCCTGCTGTACTTCGACCCCGCCGCCGCCGGGACCGTCTGGCAGAGCCTGGTCGAGGTGCTCGCGCCCGACGGCCTGATCGTGACCGCCGCGACCGATCCCCAGCCGCCATCGGGGGTCGCCCTGACCCGGTCCTGGGAGGACGGCTTCCCGGTGCACAGGCGCCGCTCGGCGGCCTCCGCGCGGGCCGAGTCGGCGCCCCCCCCCCCCCCCCCCCCCCCCCCCCCCCCCCCCCCCCCCCCCCCCCC
>CAYQEG010000014.1:37167-71144 GCA_964416435.1 uncultured Rickettsiales bacterium | reverse complement strand
GGGGACGAGGAGATCGGGTCAGGCAACTCGGTTGGCGCAATCAGACGAGCCCCTCGCGGATCGCCCGGGAGACGGCCTCGGCGACGCTGTGCACCTGCAGCTTCTTGTAGAGCTTGCGGATGTGGCTGCGCACGGTGTCCAGGCTGATGCCGAGCTCGGCGGCGACCTGCTTGTAGGCCAGCCCGCGGACGAGGCAGCGGAGCACCTCCTGCTCGCGCCCGCTCAGCTCCAGCCGGGACGGGTTGGCCCCGGTGGGCGCGCCGTGGCTCCGCAGCAGGTCGAGCACGGTGCGCGCGACTCCGCCGCTCATCGGGGCCGAGCCGCCGGTGATCGACCGCAGCTGGGCGAGCAGCTCCTTGGCGGAGATGGTCTTGAGCAGGTAGCCGTCGGCGCCGGCGCAGATCGCCTCGAGGATCGTCGCCGGCTCCTCGAAGACGGTCAGGCAGACCACCATCACGTCGGGGTACAGCGCCTTGAGGCGGCGGGTCCCCTCGATGCCGTTGACGTCCGGCATCTCGATGTCGGTCAGGATCAGCTGGGCCGGCGGTCCGCCCCCCTTGCGGTGGGACTCCTCGGCCCGCCGGAGCAGGGCGACGGGTGACTCGAAGGTGCGCAGCACGTCGAAGTCAGGCTGGTGGCTCAGCAACGTCTTGAGCCCGTCCCGGTACCGCGCCTGGTCCTCTACGATGACGACTGTGGTGACCATCGCCCTCCAGGGTGGCGGGCGCGCGGCGGCCTGTCGAGTGCAGGCCCCTCGCAAGCGCGCCGTCGTCGCCGCGCTGACGATCCTGGTCGGAGTCGCCACCGCCGTGCCCGCGCTCGCGGTGGAGCGGCTGGTCCGCACCTTCGACCAGGACGACGGGCTGCCGGTCTCGTTCGTCAAGGTGCTCGCCCAGGACGTCGAGGGCTTCCTGTGGATCGGGACCAGCGCCGGCCTCGCCCGGTTCGACGGCGGCGTGCTGCAGCCCTGGGGCCGGGATCGGCTCGACACCGAGGTCCAGTCCCTGGCCGTCTCCAGCGGCGGCCGGATCGCCTGCTCCAGCTTCGACGGCGGAGTCTTCGAGGTGTCGGGAGACGGCGTCGTGGCGCACGCCCCCGAGGGGTTCGGGCCGACCCGAAGCGTCGCGTTCGACTCCGGCGACCGACTCGTGATCGCAGGTCGCGACGGGCTGCGTCGCGAGTCCATCGCCGGCTGGGAGACGCTGCCGACCCCGCCCGGCGACGACGAGCGCGGCGTCGTCCGGCTGCTCGGCGGCGAGGGCCCCCTGATCGCCGCCACCGACAGCGCGGCGTGGTCGCTCGAAGGCGCCGCGTGGACGCTCCTGGGCGAGCTGGCGGCGAGCCCGGTGACGATGATCCGCGGCGGCGAAGGCTCGATCCTGGTGCTCCAGTGGGACTCGACGGTCACCTCGTTCCAGCCCGACGGCCGCTGGGAGGTCGCCCCCGGGCGGGCCGGCAGGGGGATCGGGCTGGCGCTGCGGGGCGACACGCTGTGGGTGGCGAGCGATCGACACCTCGTCGCCCACCGCTCGGGGGATGAGCCGGAGGTGCTCGACAACGCCCAGGGCATCTGGAGCGGAGGGCCGCTGTTCGTCGATCGGGAGGGCTCCCTGTGGATGGGCACGTTCGCGGGCCTGTTGCAGTTCCCCGAGCCGGAGACCCGGTCGTTCAGCGATCTGGACGGCCTGCCGTCGGCCCACGCCCGCTTCGTCGAGGAGGTCGGCGGGAGGATCTGGGTCTCCGCCTGGCAGGGGCTGGGCTGGATCGGCGACGGGGTCGGCACGCTGCCGGACCTCCACGTCAACGGCGCGATCTGCGGCGACGCCGACGGTCGGCTCTGGGGCACGGCCGCCCTCCAGGAGGGGGGCGTCGCCATCGTCGAGGTGAACGACGGCGAGCCGACGGTGCACGCGCCCATCCCCGAGGGGGAGCCGGCGTGGGCGGCGGGCTGCTGGCGGTCGACGGCGGGCACCGTGTGGCTGAGCAACGCCGACGGACTGTGGGAGAGCCCCCGGGGCTCGGGGCCGCCGATCCGCCGCGCCGACCGCCCCCACCCCTTCGGCGATCGGGTCGCGGATCAGCACGTGCTCGTGCGGAGCGACGGGCGGCTCGTCCTCACCGCCGGCAACGCGGTCTGCGAGGTCCGGGAGTCGACGGTGCGGGAGCCGGACCCGGACTGGCTCTGCTCGACGCTCGAGGGTCAGCCGACGGTGCGCGCGATCGCCGAGGCGACGGACGGGAGCCTGTGGGCGGTCGCGGTGCCGGGGGGCGTGTTCCGGGACGACGGCGCGGGGTGGCGCCGCCTGCCGGCGTCGGACCACCTGGAGACGCGCTACATGCTCGGCCTGCAGCCGTCGAAGCGGGGCGGGATGTGGCTGCTGGGGCACAGCGTCTTCCTGCGCGTCACCGACGACGGACCGCCCGGGCCTCGCTTCGAGGTCGTCGAACGGCTCGGCCCGTGGGAGGGGCTGCTCGGGCGAGCGCCGCGGGACCTCCTGGAGGCGGAGGACGGCGCGACCTGGGTCACGACCAACTTCGGGGTGACGCGCATCCCGGGATCGGTGCTCGCGGAGCACCCGCCGGTGCCGGAGGCGAGGCTCGTGGAGGCGAAGATCGACGGCGCACCCGTGTCCGTCGACGCCCCCTCGGAGCTCGGCCACGGCTCCTCGGTGGAGCTTCGGTTCTCGGCGCTCTCGTTCCGCGACCCGGCCCGCGTCCGCTACCGGGTGCGGACCGAGGCGTCCGGCCCCTGGTCGGCGCCCCGTCGCGACCCGGTCCTGTTCTTCCTGTCCCCCAACGCGGGGCGGCACCGGGTCGAGGTGGCGAGCACGTTGGACGGCGTGCGCTGGTCCGAGCCGGCCGGGTTCTCGTTCCGGGTCCGTCCCCCTTGGTTCCTGGATCCGAGGATCGTCGCCCCCCTGGCGTTCGCGCTCCTCCTCGCGGTGGCCCTCGCGCTGCGGCTCCGGGTGCAGTCGCTGCTCCGGGTGGAGCGCCTGCGCAGCCAGGTGGCGATGGACCTGCACGACGAGGTCGGCTCGGGGCTCGGCAGCATCGGCATGCTCGCGGAGGTCGCGGGGGCGGTGCCGCCCGACGCCCGGGAGGAGATGCTGGGCCGGATCACGGACACCGCGGCCCAGCTCGGCCGGTCGCTGTCCGCGATCGTCTGGTCGCTTCGCAGCGGCTCGGCGGACCTGGCGCAGCTGACCCAGGTGCTCCGCGAGCGGGCCAACCGGCTGTTCCCGACGGACCGCCCGGCCCTGACGTTCGACGCGCCGGAGCCCCTCCCGACGGTGCCGCTGGACCTCGCGGTGCAGCGCACCGTGCTGCTCGTCGGGCTCGAGGCGATGCACAACGCCGCCAAGCACAGCGGAGGGGACCGGGTCGAGGTGACGCTGCGGCAGGAGGGTGCGCGCTGGGCGCTCGCGGTCGCGGACGACGGCCGCGGCATCGAGGGGCTGTCGGACAACCCCGGAGGCGGGTTCGGTCTCGGCGGCATGCACCGGCGGGCCCGCGAGGTGGGCGCGATCCTGACGATCGAGTCGGCCCCCGGCGAGGGCACGACGGTGACGCTGCGGTTCAGCCCGAAGGCGGGTCGACCGACCGGTAGCGGCGCTTGAAGTAGAGCAGCGGCTCTCCGGCGCGCGCCTCGGCCTCGGTCACCTCCCCGATGACGATCGTGTGGTCGCCCTGCTCCAGCGAGCTTCGGTGGGTGCAGACGATGTGGGCCAGGGCCCCGTCGACGACGGGGACGCCGGAGTCGGTCCAGCGCCCCTCGATCTCGGTGAACTCGGCGGTGGGCTCCCGCCCCGGCCGGGCGAAGTAGTTCGACGCCTCCTCCTGCTCGCGGCCGAGGATCGAGACGGCGAAGGCGCCAGCGTCCCGGATCATGTCCGGCATCCGGTTGCCGTTGTGGAGGCAGACCAGGACCAGCGGCGGGTCGAGGGACAGCGACGTGAAGCTGGAGACGGTCAGCCCATAGAGGAGGCCGTCGTCGTTCGTCGTGACGACGGAGACGCCGGACGCCCACGATGCCAGCGCGTCCTTGAAGTCGTCGGTCAGGCTCATCTCAGAACTCCCGCGGCCGCGACTATACAGGCCGATCTGCGGTATCAGGCTCGCCATGCCCGCGCTGCGCAAGCTGGCCGACCGGCTCGACCGCCTCGCCGACTGGACCGGCAAGGGCGTGTCGCTGGCCGCGCTGGTGATGGTGCTGCTCGGCGCGTTCAACGCAGTCGTCCGCTACCTCGGCCGCTTCACCGAGGCCGACCTGGCCAGCAACACGCTGATCGAGGCCCAGTGGTACCTCTTCTCGGCGCTGTTCCTGGTGGGCGCGTCCTGGACGCTCAAGGAGGACGCCCACGTCCGCGTCGACGTCTTCTACGGGCGGCTGTCCCCGCGGGGCAAGGCCTGGATCGACCTGCTCGGGACCCTGCTGTTCCTGCTGCCGTTCTGCGCGTTCGCGATCTACGTCTCGTGGGGCCCGGTGAGCGAGTCCTGGCGGACGTTGGAGGGGTCGCCCGACCCCGGAGGGCTGCCCCGGTACCCGGTCAAGACGCTGGTGCCGCTCGCCTTCGGGCTCGTGATCGTGCAGGGGTTGTCGATGGCAGCCCGCAAGGCGGCGCTGCTGTTCGGGGGTGAGCCGGAGGACCCGGTCGGCGGGGCGGGATCGGTCGACGGATCGACTACCGAGGACGCGGCGTGACCGAGTACCTCGGCCCGCTGATGTTCGTGGCGGCGTTCGCGCTGATCTTCACCGGCTACCCGGTGGCGTTCTCGCTGGGCGGCACCGCGCTGCTGTTCGCGTTCATCGGGGTGGAGGCGGGCCTGTTCGAGTGGGCGCTGCTCAACGGCTTGCCGCTTCGGATCTTCGGGGTGATGGAGAACCTCATCCTGCTCGCGGTGCCCTTCTTCATCTTCATGGGCACGATGCTGGAGCGCAGCAAGCTGGCCGAGGACCTGCTCCACACGATCGGCATGCTGTTCGGCCCGCTGCGGGGCGGGCTGGCGCTGGCGGTGGTGTTCGTCGGCGCGCTGCTCGCGGCGGCGACGGGCGTCGTCGGGGCGAGCGTGGTGGCGATGGGGCTGATCTCGCTGCCGGTGATGCTGCGGTACGGCTACAGCGAGGAGCTGGCGACGGGGATCATCTGCGCGTCGGGCACGCTGGGCCAGATCATCCCGCCGAGCGTGGTGCTGATCGTGCTCGCCGACCAGATGGGGATCAGCGTCGGCGACCTGTTCGTGGGGTCGCTCGTGCCGGGGCTCGCCCTGGCCGGGATGTACGCGCTGTACGTCGTCGGGGTCGCGATCATGAAGCCGGAGGCGGCGCCGGCGCTGCCGGCGTCGGAGCGCGAGGTCAGCGGGCTGGAGCTCGCCCGGCGCGTGGTGTTGGTGCTGCTGCCGCCGCTGTTCCTCATCCTCCTGGTGCTCGGGAGCATCTTCGCGGGGATCGCCACGCCGACCGAGGCGGGGGCGCTGGGGGCGGTGGGGGCGATGATCCTGGCCGCGATCAACCGTCGCCTGACGTGGACCACGCTCAAGGAGACGATGGCCTACACGACGAAGCTGACGTCGATGGTGGTGTTCCTCCTGATCGGCTCCACGGCGTTCGCGCTGGTGTTCCGCGGCCTGTACGGCGACGTCTGGATCGAGGACCTGCTGACCGGGCTGCCGGGGGGCAAGATCGGGCTGCTGATCGTGGCCAACCTGGCGATCTTCGTGCTGGGCTTCTTCATCGACTTCTTCGAGATCGCGTTCATCGTGCTGCCGCTGCTGGTGCCGGCGGCGCGGATCCTCGGCATCGACCTGGTGTGGTTCGGGGTGATGATCGGCGTGAACCTGCAGACGTCGTTCCTGACGCCGCCGTTCGGGTTCGCGCTGTTCTACCTGCGGGGGGTGACGCCGCCCGAGGTGCCGACGACGTCGATCTACCGGGGAGCGATCCCCTTCATCGTCATCCAGCTCATCGGGCTGGGGCTGATCTGCGCGTTCCCGGAGCTGGTGAACGGGCCGATCGAGTGGCTGGAGTCCAAGCCGTGAGCGACACCTCGCCTTTCGGGGTCTACGAGCAGCTGATCTGGGAGCTCGGCTCCCGGGACGTCCGGGGCGTGCTGATGCTGGGGTGTACGCCCGAGCTGGCTCGGTTCGCGCTGCCCGACGGGGCGGTGGTGGTGGTCGTCCGGCACCTCGCCGGGGACCCGGACCTGCTGCGCGGGAACCTCCAGAGGGCGATCGCGGACCATGGCCACGGTCGGCTGCAGGTGATCGCGGCGGGCGGCGACGAGGCGGGTCGGGACCTGCTGAAGTCGGTGCGGCTGCGCGGTTTCGGGGTGCGGCTGGAGCTGTTCGCGATCGACGAGGCGGGGAGCCTGTGGACGGGCCCCGGGGCGAAGGCCGGCCGGGACCTGGGCAGCGCCCTGGACGAAGTGGAGCGCAAGCCGGGGTCGCTCCGGCTGGGACCGGCCGAGTTCGACGGCTGGCTGCAGGAGCGCGCGACGTCGGCGCGCGAGGCGATGGGGAAGATCCAGGCCTACCAGCAGCAGCTGGCGAGCCGGCAGCCGTGGGCGACGTGGAGCCTGGCGGTGGTGATCGGGGTGGTCTTCCTGCTGCAGCAGCTGTGGGGCGGGCCGACGTCGATCTCGACGCTGGTGCGCATGGGGGCGGTGGTCGGGGAGGGCGCCGAGGCGCTCGACTGGTGGCGTCCGATCTCCTCGTCGTTCTTGCACGGCAGCTACATGCACGTGGGCGGCAACCTGCTGGTGCTCGTGCTGATCGGCGGCTTCCTCGAGCGGATGCTCGGGTGGGCGCGGTTCCTGGCGCTGTGGCTGGTCAGCGTCGTCGGTGGCTCGATGGCGGCGATCTTCTTCTCCGACGCGTCGGTGATGATCGGCGCGTCGGGCGGGGGCTGGGGGTTGATGTGCGCCGCGGGGCTGATCGCGGCGCTGCCGTCGGGGCTGGTGCCGCCGCTGCTCGCGGCTCGCATGAAGACGAGCATCGGCCAGGTGCTCCTGTTGAACCTGTTGATCTCGTTCGTGCCCGGGATCTCGATGGCCGCGCACCTCGGCGGGGGCGGCGCGGGGGCGGCGTGGGCGCTGCTTGGGGTGGCGACGTTCGGCATGCGGCCGGCCGCCCATGCCACGTCGGGGCCGACCGTCGAGCCGATGGCCGGTCCGGTGAAGCTCGCCGGGGTGCTGGCCGCGGGGGTGCTCCTGGGGGCGTTGGTCTTCGGGTGGGTGCAAGACCAGCCCTGGCTGTCGATGGCGGACGGCCCGTGGACGGAGCACACGCTGGGGGTGCCCGGGGCGGCTGTCTCGTTGCCCGAGGCGATGGGGGAACCGGAGGAGGACACGGTCCTCGAGGGCTTGATCCAGTACGGCTGGGGGAACCTCCGGACCGGCCCGTACGCGGTGACGGTGGAGGTCGTGCCGAACCAGCCGAAGGTGCTGACGACCCTGAAGCTGTTCCGTCAGTACCGCTCGCTGAAGGAGGCCCGGTTGACCGAGGACCTGGGTGACCAGGTGACCCGGACCGGGGAGGCGGTCGAGACCGAGGCGGAGGACGGGATGGAGTTCCGCCTCGTCGAGCGCTTCACGATCGCGGGCGGCGGCCGGGGGATCCGCCACAGCCGAGCCACCCCGACGGCGGCGATCTCGGTGATGGTGATGGAGGCGCCGGGGGTCGACCCGATCGCTGAGCGGGTGATCGAGAGCCTGAAGACGGCCCGCTGACCCGCTGTCGGGAGGGACCGGCCGCAGGCCGGGGGAGATGCGTCATTCACCCAACGCCGCGGCCGACCGACGGTGTGTGGGCTGCAGGTGGCGTGGGTCGCCTGGAAGCGCCGGCGCCCGGCTCAGGGGACCGTGATCTGCGTGGTCTGGTTGCCGTAGAAGAAGGTGTCGACCGTCAGCCAGTAGGTGCCGGCGTCGAGCGGCAGGCCCGTCAGGTCGCTCGTGGCGGTGATCGTCGTCGTCTGGATGACCGGCAGGAAGCCGCAGATGTAGTCGATCTGCGTGATCACCGTCAGGCACACCGGCCCGCCGCCGACCAGGCTGCCGTCGTCGTTGGCCAGCTCGTAGCTGAAGATGCACGAGCTGCTGTACGTCTGCGACTCGGTGCCGCCGCCCAGGTTCTGCGCCGACACCGTCACCACCAGCGGGCTCGACAGGGACAGCGTCGTGCTCGGCGCCCCCAGGGCGTCGGTCACCGCGATGTCCGCGACGACGTTGGGCGGGGCGTCGCACGGGTCCCCCGAGTCATCGTCGTCCGTCGCGTCGTCGTCGTCCGTCGCGTCGTCGTCGTCCGTCGCGTCGTCGTCGTCCACCGCGCTGTCGTCATCGTCGCCGTTGTCGTCGTCGTCCCCGCCGCCACGGGGGTAGGTGGGGCAACCGGCCAGCAGCAGCACCGCCAGCAACAACATCGAACGACCAAGCCACATGCCCATGGCCATCTCCTTCCGCTCTCGACCACTATTCTAATACGGTCAGCGCAGCTCTACCCTGACCCGTCCGTGCCCGGGTGGCGCCCCTTGCTGTCCCAGGAACAGCCAGCGCAGCAGGTCCGCGTAGAAGCCGAACAGCGGCACGCGCTCGGCCAGCTCCGCCCTCAGCCGCTCGCGCTGGTCGCCCCACGCCCGGTGGCTCTCCCGGGTCATCCGCTCCTTCTCGCGGTAGTAGCTGCGCAGCGGCTGCACCTGGATCTCGAACACCCGGTCCCACCACCGCACCACGGACTTGAGCGCCGTCCAGCCCGTGCTCTTGGGGGACCGCAGGTAGTCCTTCGTCTCGATCAGCTCCAGGCGGACCGTGTCGTCTCCCGGGGGCACCCCGTGCTCCGCCAGCTCCGCCCGCGTCCAGCTCGTGGACAGGAGCAGCTCGTGCACCGGCCGCACCTGGGTGGTGGCGCCCACCACCACCTTGAGCCCGAACACGTCCTTGACGTACCGGCTCAACGCCCGCAGCTCCTTGTCCCGCGACGCCAGGGCGTCGACGTCGAAGATCTCGTCGACCACCTTGTTCCACAGCTCCTCGGTCGCCTTGATCCGGCTCAGGACCTTGTGCACGCCGAGGTCGTTCTCCTCCGTCGGCAGGTACTCCACCCGGTTCGCCACCAGCCGGGCGGGGCTGCCGTCCAGCCGCACCCGCTCCAGCAGTCGGGCCCCCAACTCCAGGTCGGTCAGCCCGTACAGCCGCTCGGGGGTGATCGGCTGACCGATCGTGAACCGCTCCCCCGTCGCCACCGACTCGCCGACCACCGAGCTGGCCAGCTCGTGGGGCGACTCGTACAGCCGGTCGGCGATCAGCCGGCTCAGCCGGTGCAGCCGCTCCTCGCCCCGCCGGACCATCGTGCGGAACGCGTGCTCCACTTCGGCCAGCCGCGACCGCTCGAACGTGAGCACGTGCTCGGCGTCCTCGTCGGCCTCGATCCCGCGTCGGGCGTCCACCAGGTAGCCGACGAACTGGTGGAGCAGCGGGTTGTCCGCCACCTGCCACAGCGGCGACAGGCGGGGATCCACGAAGGAGGAGCCGGGCACGGCCGGAGTCTATACTTCGCAGGACCGCGCCGCCGTCCGACTACTCGATCACCCGGACCGGGTCGACGACGTACTCGTCGGTGGCGGACCGCCCTTCGGCGTCCTCGATCGTGATCTTCATGATCACGTCGTCGCTGACCACGTCGCCGACGTCATCGACGAGCACCGGGAACCCGACCGTCTCCCCCATCCCCCGGGAGCAGCCCGCGTCCGACACCGGGCACTGCACCATCGAGGTGATCAGCAGGCTCGGCTCGCTCAGCGGCTGCCCGTCCTCGTCGTCCAGCAGCTCCCACCGCATCGACAGCTCCCGCCAGTCGACCCCCGTCGCCCGCGCGCTGCCCCAGATGTGGTCCCCGCCCTGGATGCCGTGCACCACCCCGACATCGTCCCCCTCCTCGAGCGGGACGAACTCGACCTCGCCGGTGCCCAGCTGCACGAAGGGATCCCGATCCAGGTCCGGAACGTCGCAGGCGGCCAGCACGATCGGCAGCGCCAGGAGCAGCGCACGGACGGTCACGGCGTGATCCCGCCGAACCGCACGACCCCGAAGTCCAGGGCGAAGTGCGTCGTGTACCGCGTGTAGCCCGAGCCCGGGGGCGGCGGCAGCAACACGAACCGGACCGGCTCGAGGGAGAAGAAGAAGTGGTCGGGCCCGCGGACCCGCAGCGCCACGCTGGCGCCGACGGTGCCCCCCTGACGCTCGTCGTCGTCGAACGCCTTGTAGAAGCCGCCGAAGATCGACGGCACGAGCTCCACGTCCGGGGCCAGCCCGCCGGCGATCTCCAGCCCGCCGACCACCCGGATCGACGCCCGGGCCTCCTCCGCGATGCCCGCGGTGACCTCGGCGAACGGGGCGAACGAGGGCGGGCAGCCCCGGCAGGCCCTGCCGAACACCGGGCCGATCGACCCCCCCATCCCGATGTAGTCGATGACGCCGACGCCGTCGGTCACGTTCCAGCCCAGCCGGAAGTCCGCGCGCAAGCCCAGCGGCACCGTGCCGAAGTCGGGGGCGAAACCGTCGTCGGTCGGCTCGTCGGCCCCGGCCGGGCCGGCGAGGAGCAACGCGGCGGCGATCAGCGGCAGCCAGCGCATCAGATCTGCGCCCCCACCTGGATGAACAGCAGGGGGCTCGCCACCGTGCCGACCTGGCCCTGCACGCCGCCGAACTGGATGTTCTCGTGCACCAGGATCCGGACCCCGACGTCCACCTCGAGGTACGGGCCGATGGTCGCGACGACACCGCCGCCCCCGTGGAACAGCGTCCGGGGGAACGGCTTGCCCCCGCTGGGCGTCGAGTCGGCCACCAGGAAGCCGCCGCCGCTGAGGCCGTACGGCATCAGCCAGTCCGTCACCCGGATCCCATAGGTGAACGCGACGTCGACCAGGATCATGTCGATCCGGGCGTCGGTGACCCTCTGGGCCGTCACGCAGCCCTCCCACCCGGCTCGGAACCCCAGGTACAGCCGCTCGGCCAGCGGCTGGAAGCGGTGTCCGGCGTAGCCGCCGAACCACGGACACGGCTTCAGGCCGAGCCGGTCGCCGAACGACGCCACCCCCGCCACGGCCCCGAGCTGGAACGATCCGCCCCGCACCTCGGCCGACGCCGGGGCGGGTTGGAGGGCGACGGCCAGCAGCAGGAGCAGGCCGATCCAAGGGGAGACGCGAGGCACCGCGCGAATCATGGTTGCCCCTGTGCGAGCGGTCAATTCCAACCCACCCGCCTACGGCGGAAGAGAACGGGTTGATAGAGGGGCTTGAAAAGTGACACCGGGTGGGGGTAGTTGTTCGCTCCCGCCGACGCCAACGAAAGCAGACGAACTTTGTCCCGAACTCTCATCATCGCCGAGAAGCCCTCCGTCGCCGCCGACATCGCGCGGGTCGTCGGAGCGACCGACAAGGGCGCCCACGCCTGGGAGGGCGACAGCCACATCGTCTCCTGGGCGATCGGCCATCTGCTCGAGTTCGTCGCCCCCGAGGGGTACGACAAGGCGCTCAAGCGTTGGCGTCTGAAGGATCTGCCGATCCTGCCCGACGACTTCCTGCTCACCCCGGTCAAGGGGAACACCAAGCAGCTCAACGCCCTCAAGAAGTACTTGAAGGCCAAGGACGTGGAGCGCGTCGTCAACGCCTGCGATGCGGGCCGCGAGGGCGAGCTGATCTTCCGGGAGATCTACCGCTACGCCGGGGCCAAGAAGCCGGTGGACCGTCTGTGGCTGCAGTCGATGACCGACGAAGCGATCCGGACGAGCCTGTCGACGCCGGTCTCCGAGTCCGACGTGCAGGGGCTGGCCGACGCCGCCGACTGCCGCGCCGAGTCCGACTGGCTCATCGGCATGAACGCTACCCGGGCGCTGACCGTGCGGCTCCGCTCCCAGCGGGACCGGGTGCCGTGGTCGGCCGGCCGCGTGCAGACCGCGACGCTGGCGATGCTGGTCCGGCGAGAGCGGGAGATCCTGAGCCACAAGCCCGAGCCCTACTGGATCGTGCAGGCGAGCTTCCACAGCCCCGGCGAGCCGGGCCACGACTACATCGGCACCTGGTACGACCCCAAGCAGGCCGGCGCCAAGGACCGGATGTTCGACCCGGCGGTCCGCGACCGCGTGCTCGCCCTCCTGGAGGGCAAGCCGGCCGCCCGCGCCAGCGAGACCCGCAAGGACTCCAAGGAGTCGGCGCCCCCCCTGCTCGACCTGACGTCCCTGCAGCGGGAGGCGAACCGCCGCTTCGGCTTCTCGGCCCGGCGCACGCTGTCCGCCGCCCAGGCGCTGTACGAGCAGCACAAGATGATCACCTACCCCCGTACCGACTCCCGGGCCCTGCCCGAGGACTACCGGGGCAAGGTGACCGACGCGATCAAGTACCTCCAGGGTCACAAGGAGTACGCGGCGGCCGCGTCCCGCCTGCTCGACTCGGGGTTGAGCAACACCGCCCGCAACTTCGACGACAAGGCGGTCAGCGACCACTTCGCGATCATCCCGACCGGCTCGGGCAACCCCGGGGACCTGAGGCCGGACACCGCCAAGGTCTTCGACCTGGTGAGCCGTCGCTTCCTCGCGGCCTTCCACCCGCCGGCCGTGTCGACCGAGGTCGAGCGCATCACCGCCATCGGCGACCACAAGTTCCGCACCCGGACCCGGGTCCTCAAGGCGCCGGGCTGGCGGGCGGTCTTCGAGCGCAAGGAGAAGGAGCCGCGCGCCGAGCTGCCGGCCCTGCCCACCCCCGCCGGGAGCGACGTCAACCTCCTGTCCCACGAGGTCGAGGCGAAGCAGACCAACCCGCCCAGCCGACTGACGGAAGCGGCGCTCCTCGGCCTGATGGAGACGGCCGGCAAGGAGGTCGAGGACATCGACAAGGCCAAGGTCCTCAAGGAGACCGGCGGCCTGGGTACTCCGGCCACCCGAGCCGAGATCATCGAGACCCTGATCCAGCGGCAGTACGCCGAGCGCTGCACCGCGTTGCAGGGCCGCAAGGCGCTCCGGGCGACCACCCGCGGCCTCCGGTTGATCGACGCGCTGGAGCGGATCGACCTGCCGCTGCTGACGTCGGCGGAGCTCACGGCGAACCTCGAGGACGCCCTGCGCAACGTCGAGCTCGGCGAGGAGTCCCGCGACGAGTACATGACCGGCACCCGGGAGTGGACGAAGCTCATCGTGGAGCGCATCCGCGGCTTCAGCTACGCCGAGCTGTACCAGGGCACGGAGTCCCTGGGCACCTGCCCGACGTGCGGCAAGGGCCAGGTCTACGAGACGCTGCGCACCTGGACCTGCGAGCGAGGCGGCCGGGACGGCGAGTGCGACTTCGTCATCTGGAAGGAGGTCGGCGGCCGCTACGTCGACCGACGCTCCGCCGGCGAGCTCGTCACCGACGGCGAGACCCCGGTCAAGCCCGGCTTCTTCACCCGCGACGGCCGCGAGTACGAGGCGAGCCTGGTGCGCTCGGAGGACGGCCGCACCGTCGTGCGACCCAAGGGCGCCACGGAGCAGGACACGTCGGAGGTCGAGCCCGCGGACGTCGGTCCCTGCCCCTTCCACCCGGACCTCATGGTCCGCCGAAGCGGCGCCGGGTACCGGTGTGACGGCTACGCCGAGAAGACCTGCAAGCTGAACCTCCCCCTGCAGCTCAAGCAGCGCCCCCTGGCGCTCGAGGAGGTGGCGGGGATGATCGGCGAAGAGCGCAAGACGGCGCTCCTCGAAGGCTTCATCAGCAAGCGTGGGCGGCCGTTCAGCGCGACGCTCATCCTGGGCGACAACGGTCGGATCAAGTGGGAGTTCCCACCCCGCGAGAACTCACGACCCAGCGTCGCGAGCAAGGAGTTCCCGGTCAACGCCGACCCGCTCGGGCCCTGCCCGAAGCACCCGAACAGCCAGATCGTCGAGACGGCGACGGCCTACGTCTGCAACAGCGACGAGTGCCGGATCGAGATCCCCCGGGAGATCTGCCAACGCGAGCTGAAGCGCGAAGAGGCGCTGGTGCTGTTCAAGGAGGGCGAGTCCGAGCTGCTCGAGGGGTTCATCTCCCGGGCCGGCAAGCCGTTCAACGCCTCGCTGAAGATCAAGAACAACGGCCGTCACGGCTTCAAGTTCGAGAGCCGGCGCTAGCGCCTACCGCTTCTTGTTGGTCGGGCCGCCCGATCCCCTCGTCTGTCCGCGCTTGCGGCCGTGCTTCTTCCGCTTCGGCTTCGGTCGGGCCCAGCCCTTCTTGCGGAACGGTCGCCCCTCGTCGTCCCGGCCCTTGACCTGGGTGCGCTCGGGCGGCGGCATGCGCAACGACTCCGCCACCGCGATCCGCACCTGGTGGGAGACCCACAGGTCGCCCTTGCCGGGGCTCCGGACGAGGCGGCGCACGTGCTGCAGCTCGCCGTCGGTGAGGGCGCGCGACTGGCCCTTGCGGAGGCCTCGGAGGGTGATGCCGCCGAAGCCGACCCGCTTGAGCTTGAGCACCCGGTGGCCGATGTGCTCCAGCATGCGGCGGACGATGCGGTTCCGGCCGCCGCGGGTCGTCAGCAGGATCCAGCTGGACGGCCCCGAAGAGCGGATCATCTCCACCAGGGCCGGCCCCGACGGGCCGTCCTCGAGCATGACGCCGCGGGTCAGGCGGGCCAGCTTGCTCTCGTCGGGGGTGCCGGAGACCTTCGCGAGGTACGACTTGGAGACCCCGTAGCTGGGGTGGGTCAGCCGGTACGCCAGCTCGCCGTCGTTGGTCAGCACGAGCACGCCTTCGGTCCCGTAGTCCAGCCGACCGACCGCGGCGAGCGACGGGTGGTCGTCCCCCACGAGGTCGAAGACCGTCTTGCGGCCGTCGGGGTCGGCGCGGCTCGTGATGACGCCGGCGGGCTTGTGCAGCACCAGGTACTGCGGGGCGGGGCGGGGCGGCAGGTCCTCGTCGCCGATCGTGACCCGCTGGGCGCGGGGGTCGACCAGCGCCGCGGGGTCCGTGACGGTCTCGCCGTCGACGGCGACCTCGCCGGCTCGAATCATCTTCTCCGAGCCGCGACGCGACGCGACGCCGTGCTCGGCCAGGACCTTCACCAGGTGGTCCGGTCTCATTCGTTCTCTCCATCCACGGCCTCGGCCGCGGGGTTGGCCGCCGTACGGCGGTCTTGCAGTAGCTCCGAGGCTGCGTCGTCCAGGTGGGCGAGTGCCTGCCGCGCCGCATACTCGTCGAAGGTCACCTGTCCGCGCAAGGGGGACCGTCCGAGCAGCTCGCTGGCGGCCTCCAGATCCTCCTCGCCCAGCGCCGTGAACTCCCGCAGGCTCGGCAGATCCGCGAGCGAGCCCAGCCCGAACGCCTCCAGGAAGCGCTCGGTCGTGGCGTAGACGTTGGGTCGGCCGGGCTCGTCCCGTCGGCCGGCCACCCGCACGATCCGCCGGTCGAGCAGCGCCCGGAGGATGCCGCCGCTGTCGACCCCGCGGACACGCTCGACGTCGGCCCGGGTGCAGGGCTGCCGCCAGGCGACGACGGCCAGGGTCTCCAGCGCCGCCCGGCTGAGGCGCACCGGCTGCAGGCCCGTGAACACGCGGAGCCAGGGGGCCACCTCCGGCGCGGTCCGGAACTGCCAGGTCGACGCCTGGCGCACCAGGACGAAGCCCCGTCCGTCCTCCGCCCCGGCCGCGTGGCGCCCCTCGATCGCCTCCAGCGCCTGCAGGAGCACGCCGTCGCTGACGTCGTCCTCGAGGGCGCTCCGAAGGTCGTCGAGCGACAGCGGGCGATCGGCGACGAACAGGATCGCCTCGATCACCGCGACGAGGACCCCGTCAGCCGGCATCGGCGCCCTCCGCGATCGCCGGCGGCGCGTCGGTCCACCGACGCATCACCGCGATGCTCGCCAGGTGTCTGCGCTGCTGCAGCCGCACGTGGCCCAGCTGGGCGAGGTGCAGGATCGCCAGGAACGTCACGACGACCGCGGCTCGGCTGACCGCCCCCACGAACAGGTGACGCAGCTGCACCGTGCCCTTGCCCGAGTCGGTGAGCTGCGCGATCACCTCGCGCATGCAGACCTCCAGCGGCAGGCGCGCCTCGCCGATGTCGTGCACCGGCTCGCCCCGAGCGCGCTCGGCGAGCAGGTCCCGGAGCGCGAACAGGAGGTCCGTCAGGTCGACGTCCAGCGGCGCGTCCAGCTCGGACAGCCCGGCCGCCTCCCGGGGGGGCTGCGAGCTCACGAAGAAGTCCCACCCGAACCGGGGCCGCCGGTCCAACTCGTCCGCCGCGTCCCGGAAGGAGCGGTACTCGAGCAGCCGCTGCACCAGCTCGGCGCGGGGGTCGGTCCCCTCGACGCTGTCCTCGTCGTCCTCCCCGGGGAGGTCCAGGCGCGGCAGGATCGACCGACTCTTGAGCAGGCAGAGCAGCGAGGCCATCTCGACGAACTCGCCAGCGACCTCGATCTGCAGCTCCTCCATCACCTCGAGGTAGGCCAGGAACTGCTCGGTCACCTCCGCGATGGGCAGCTCGGCGACGGACAGCTCGTGCCGCCGACACAGGTGCAGCAGCAGGTCGAGCGGCCCCTCGAACAACGGCAGGTGCAGGAATGGCCCGAGGCTGGCACTCACGGGTTGGCTTGTAGCAGGATGCCTCCAGCCTGGGACAGCGAGGAAGGACATCATGAGACACCTGAAGGATCGAGTGGCCGTCGTCACCGGCGCGGCGAGCGGCATCGGGCGCGCGCTCGCCGTGGCGCTGGCCGCGGAGGGGTGCCGACTGGCGCTCGTGGACGTCGACGACGGCGCGCTCGAGGCCACCGCCAAGGTCGCCCGGGCGTCCGGGGCGACGGTGAGCACGCATGTCGCCGACGTGTCGAACAAGGCGCGCATGCAGGCCCTGCCGGCGGAGATCGGCGGGGAGCACGGCGGGGTCGACCTGCTCGTGAACAACGCCGGGGTGACCGTCGCGGGCACGTTCGGCGAGCAGACGATCGAGGACTGGGAGCACGTCATCGGCGTGAACCTGTGGGGCGTGATCTACGGCTGCAAGTTCTTCCTGCCCTGGCTGGAGCGCTCCCCTGACGCCCGCATCGTCAACATCAGCTCGGTCTTCGGCATCCTCGGGGTGCCCGGGCAGACGTCCTACTGCGCCTCCAAGTTCGGGGTCCGCGGCCTGAGCGAGGCGCTCTGGGAGGAGTTCGGGGGCAGCCACATCGGCGTGACGGTCGTGCACCCGGGCGGGGTCGCCACCAACATCGTGACCAGCTCCAAGACCTACGACGAGGCCAACGCGGGACGCACCGCGGACCTGTTCGCGAAGACCGGGATCACGCCGGAGCGCGCCGCCGACGTCATCGTGCGCGGGATCAAGCGGGGGTCGAAGCGGGTGCTCATCACCCGTGAGGCCTACGTCTTCGACTGGCTGAAGCGGTGGATGCCCCGGACCGGCAACCGGCTCGTCGCGGAGCTGATCATCAAGGCGTTCGGCCTCAACGCGGAGCGGGCCGAGCGGCGGGCCGAGCGGCGGGCCGAGCTGGCCGCGCTCCGCGGCACGGGGGTGCCCCCCGCGCTGGTCGCGGTCTCAGATGAGCAGGGGGCCTAGCGGCACCCCCGCCAGCAGCTCGCCCAACTCGATCGCCCACATCAGCGGCTGGTGGAGGAGCCCCCGCCCGACCGCGACGAACAGGATCATCAGGGACAGCATCGGGTTGAGGGAGAGCAGCCGGCTGCCCAGCCGTGGTCCGAGCACCCACGCGATGACCTTGCTGCCGTCCAGCGGGGGCAGCGGGATGAGGTTGAAGACCGCGAGCAGGCCGTTGATGTAGACGCCGTAGGCGGCCATCTGGAGCAGCGCGCCGCTCAAGCCCTCCGGGGGCGGCCCGCCCGGATGGAGCGCGCGGATCGCGAGGCCAAAAGCGACCAGGAGCAGCAGGTTGGCGATCGGGCCCGCGATCGCGATGAGCATCGTGTCCCGGGGCGCGTTGGTGAGGTCCCGCGGATTGAAGGGCACCGGTCGGGCCCAGCCGAAGATGAACGACGCGCCGCCGTACCACCAACCGAGCAGGAGCCCCGCCATCGGCATGGCCACAGAGCCCACCGGGTCCAGGTGCACGGCGGGGTTGAGCGTCAGCCGGCCGGTCCACGAGGCGAGCCGGTCTCCCAGCCGGTGGGCGACGAGGGCATGGCAGTACTCGTGGAACACCAGGGCGAACAGGAACACGGGGCCGGCCGTCAGGATCCGGATGACGAGCTCGGTGGGGTCGTGCATCAAGGACCCTCGGGATCGGGCAACTGCAGCATCCGGAACGCCTCGCTGCGCGTCGCCACCGTCCCCCGCAGCTGGGCCTCCCGGACCGCTCGCAGCGCCTCGCCGATCTCCGGCCCGGGGCGCATGCCGGCGTCGACGAGATCCCGCCCCGTGAGCAGCGGTGGCCGCCCCGCGACCTCGTTCTCGTACCGGCGGATCGCGTGCTTGGCGGCGGGGTAGCTCGCCTCGAGGACGGCGCGCTCTTCGACGTCGCTGCCCTCCATCATGCGCTCCAGGCTCCACTCCCCCGACGCCTGCTCGACGGGGCCGCCGAGACGCTGGCCGATCGAGGCGAGGGCCGCGACGCGACGCGCGGGGCCGCCGATCAGCCCCAGGCGACGGCACGCGAGGCTCGGGTCGCCGCCGGTGAGCAGCATCGACAGCGCCAGCCGGGGGTTCCAGGGGCGCTCCGCCCGCGAGGCCGCCGCCCAGCCCCGCTGCATCGACTCGATGCCTCGATCGCCCCCCGCGTCCAGCCCCAGCTCGTGGCCGACGCTGGACTGCAGGAGCCAGCGCACCACCGCGGGGGGATCCGGCTCGGAGCAGAGCAGCTCCCACTCGTGGCGCAGCCGGTCCCCCGAGACGGTGTCCAGCACGGTCGCGCCGTCCGGGGTCGGGAGCACGGCGGCGTGCACGAGGTCGCTCGTGTGCATGTCCGGCCGGAAGCCCAGCCTCACGGAGAACCGGGCGAGCCGCAGCAGCCGCGTCGGATCGTCGACGAACGAGCGGTCGTGCAGCACGCGCAGCAGCCCGGCGTACAGGTCTCCCGCGCCGCCCAGGGGGTCGACCAGCTCCCAAGCGGGGCCCGGCCACAAGGTCATCGCCATCGCGTTGATGGTGAAGTCGCGGCGGCGGAGGTCGTCCTCCAGGGTGCCCGGCTCGACCACCGGCAGCGCGCCTGGCGAGGGGTACGTCTCCCGGCGGGCGGTGACGAGGTCGACCGCCAGCGTGCCCTCGGGCGGGCGCCAGGTCGCCGTCCCGAACCGCTCGTGCACGTCCAGAGCGCCGCCATGCTGCCACTTGAGCAGCCGCGCCACCTCGACCGCGTCCCCCTCGATGACCAGGTCGAGATCGACGAGCTCGACCATCGGCCGCTCCAGCAGCCGGTCCCGCACCGGGCCGCCCACGAGGTGCACCGAGACGCACGACGGCGTCTCGGCGGCGGCGGCGCCGACCCGACTCCAGAGGGCCGCGAGGTCCGTCATGAGCCCTCCTCGGTGCCGCGACGCCCCCGGGGGTGGGCGTCCCGGTGGACCTCGTGGAGCCGCTCGGTCGCGACGTGGGTGTAGATCTCGGTCGTGGCGATGTCGGCGTGGCCCAGCATGGCCTGCACCGACCGGAGATCCGCGCCACCCTCCAGCAGGTGGGTGGCGAAGGAGTGACGCAGCGTGTGGGGTGACAACTTGCCCGGGATGCCGGCGGTCAGCGCGAGCTTGCGCAACCCCTTCCAGTAGCCCTGGCGGGTCAGCGGACGACCGGGCCGACCGACGAACAGCCAGGGGGATCGGTGGTGCTTGTCGAGCGCCGCGCGGCCGTCCCGGAGCCACGCGCCGACCGCCCGCTCCGCGGACTCGCCGACCGGCACGAGCCGCTGCTTGTTGCCCTTGCCCTGGACCAGGAGGACGGGCGGGTCGCGACGCAGGTCGCTGATCTTCAGCCCGACCAGCTCGGAGACCCGCAGCCCGGAGCTGTACAGCAGCTCCAGCATCGCGGCGTCCCTCAGACCTCGGGGCGTCGAGCGGTCCGGGGCCCGCAGGAGCGCTTCGACCTGGTCGGAGCGGAGCACCCCCGGCAGCTTGCGGGCGTGCTTGGGGCTGCCCAGGCGGGCCCCCGGATCGTCGTCCCTCCAGCCATCGGCGACGCAGAATCGCAGCCACCCCCGGACCGCGCTGATGTGCCGGGCGGCCGAGCGAGGCGACAGGCCCGAGTCGGCGAGGTGCAGGACGAACCGCTCGAGCAGCGCCCGGTCGACCCCGTCGATCTCCTCGACCTGCTCGTCCGCGCAGAAGGCGGAGAGTCGGGCGAGATCCCGGCCGTAGGCCGCCAGCGTGTTGCCCGCCAGACCCCGCTCCACCTCGAGCACGTCGAGGTAGAGGCCGATCAGCCCGTCGACGCTGCGTTCGCTCAACAGAACCGCTCCCGGAGGGCCGCCGCGAGGCGGGCCCGGCGGCGGGCGCCGAGACGCTCGCCCCGGCGACCGACGACGTAGAAGGTGTCCGACGCGAGGTCGTGGCGGGTGGCCAGCTTGGCGACCCGCAGGTCGAGCCCGAAGTCCAGCAGCACCTGCGCGATGTCGTAGACCAGGCCGGGTCGATCGACCGTCACCACCTCGACGACGGTCGCGACGTCGCTCAGTTCGTTGCTCACCTCCACCCGCATCAGCCCGAGGGCGCCGGGATCGGGTGACGGCGGCGCCGCGCTGCGCGCCTGGTCGACGGCCTCGGCGAGGTCCACCTCGCCCGCTTCGACCCGCCTCAGGAGGCGCTCCACGCGGCGCCAGCGGCGGGGTTCGTCGACGATGCGTCCCCGGTCGTCGACCACCGCGAACGTGTCCACCGCGACGCCGTCGGCCCGGGACAGCGCCTCGGCGGCCCGGATGCTCAGCCCCGACGCGGTCAACACGCCGGCGAGCAACCCGAACACGCCGACCCGGTCCCGGGTGCAGGCGATCCACTGGGTGACGCCCTGGTCCGGCAGCTGCCGGACGTGGGTCAGCACCGGAGACGCCTCAGCGTGCTCCTCCGCCGTCTCGAGCTGGTCCAGGAGGATCGCGTGGACCGCCAGGATCTCGGGAGGGGTGCGGTCGAGGTAACCGGGGAGCGCGTCCTCCGACGCGAGCACGCGGCGAGTCAGCTCTTCGGCGTGCTTGCGACCGACCTCGCTGCTGAGCAGCGCCTCGAGCCGCGCCCGCAGCGCCTCCCGAGGGGCGGGGCCGACGGTGGCGTCGGGGTCCAGCGCGTCCCGGGCGACCGCCCACGCCTGCCGCAGCAGGGTCTCCTTCCAGGACGTCATGAGCGCCGGGTTGGTGGCCCGGGTGTCCGCCCAGGTGAGCACCGCGAGCTCGTCGAGGTGGGCCCGATCCCGCACGACCGCGACCATGTCGGTGACGGTCCGGGCGTCGTACAGATCGCGGTGGTAGGCGGTGTCCGACAGCAGCAGGTGGTGGCGGACGAGCCACTGGACCCGCTCGACCCGCTCGCTGTCGTAGCCCAGTCGGCGCAGCACGACCCCGGCGACGTCCGCGCCGACCCGGCTGTGGGCTGCGCCGTGGGCCTTGGCGACGTCGTGCAGCAGGCCCGCGAGGAGCAGCGGACCCCGCTCCTCCAGCGCTCGCCAGGCGTCGGCGAACGGCCCCTCGGGGGCGTGATCCCCTCCGAGCGCCTCCAGCTCGCGAACGACGTACAGCGAGTGCACGTCGACCGTGTAGAGGTGCACCCGGTTGTGCTGTGCCTGGCAGAAGCAGGCGCCGAACTCGGGCAGGTACTTGCCCAGGAACCCCGAACGGTGCATCGCCACGAGCGTGCGGAACACCCGGGGCCCCTCCAGCAGGGCGCGGAACGCGGCGGCCATGTCCGGGTCGGACCGGACGCGCTTGCCGATCCGGGCAGACGCGGTCCGCACGTGCTCCATCGTGTCGTGGTGCAGCCGTCCCCCGACGCTCTGCAGGAAGGCGAACAGCTCCATGAGGACGCCGGGGGAGCGCCCGAGGGCGTCGGGGTCCGTACAGCGCACGTCCCCGCCCTCGACCACGAACGGGCGCTCGGGGTGCTCGCCGCTCCCCTCCCCCGCCCCGGCCACGGGGGCAGACGGCCCGACCTCCAGCCGGACCGTGTGCACCTCGGCCTCCTCGGGCTCGTCCCAGTGCACGCCGAGGATGCGCGCGACGTACAGCCCGCACAGGTGGGCCATCGTGTAGGCCTGCCGGTAGTAGGCCCCCATGAAGCGCTCGACGCCGAGCAGCCCCTTGCGGCGGCTGAACCCGAGGGCGCGGGCGACCGGCTCCTGGGCTTCGAACACGAGCTTGTCCTGGGCCCGCCCGGTGTGCAGGTGCAGCTGGGTCCGGGTCCGCAGCAGGAACTCGTGGGCCTCGGTCAGCTGACGGTAGTGCTCCGGCTCGACGAGCCCGCTGAGCAGCAGGTCGTAGTCGCCCCGCAGGCCGTGGCTGAGCTTGGTGATCCAGCCGAGCCAGTGGAAGTCGCGCAGCGCCCCCTTGCCCTCCTTGACGTGGGGTTCGAGCAGGAACACCGACTGCCCGTAGCGGGCGAACCGGGCGAGGTTCTCGGGTCGGACCCGGGCGAGCAGCTCGGGGGCCCAGCGTCGCTGCGCCTCGGCCACCCGTCGCTCCAGGTCCTCGTACAGGGCGCGGCTGCCCGTGACGAAGCGCAGGTCCAGCAGCGCGGTGCGCGCGGCGACGTCGTCCTCGGCCGAGGCGACCAGCTGCTCGGGGGTGCCCGGTCGCTGACCCACCTGCAGGCCCGCGTCCCACAGCGGGTACAGCACGTCGCGCCCGGCCGCCTCGAGCCGGTCGTCGTCGGGGCGTCGGGAGACCAGGGCGACGTCGACGTCCGAGAAGGGGCACAGGGCGCGCCGGGCGTAGCCGCCGACGGCGACGAGGCAGAACTCGTCCTGGAGGAACGAGGCGTCGCCGGGCCGCACGATCCGAGCCCGCTCGTGGAGGGCGCGCAGGGTGTTGTCGACGACGGCGGAGTACAGGTTGCAGGTCCGCGACCCCCAGCGCTCCGTGCCCTGGTGGAAGTCGTGGACGCGGGCGCGCCCCTCGACCAGGAATCGGCCGGGATCAGCGGTGGCGAAGTCGGGACGGAGGAAGTCAGCCACCGGCCTGGTCCCCCCCGTCGCCCTCGTCCGCGGCGCGCTCCTCCTGGTCGACGACCCACGCCTCGATCCCATCGGCGAGGGCGGCGGCGACGCGGGTGTGATAGCCGCCGGTGCGCAGCCGGCGCTCCTCGACCTCGTTGCTCAGGTAGCCGACCTCGACCAGCACCGCCGGCACCTCGCTGTCGACGAGCACCCAGAAGGGGGCCGTCCGCGCGCCGCGGTCCACGATCCGATCGCGGCCGTAGAAGCCCTGGAGGCCGGCGACCATCTCGCGCTGCACCACGGCGGCGAAGTCTGCGGAGCGCTGGGCGACGGCGGTCTGGCGAAGCTCCTCGACGATGGCGTCGGGCACCGCCCACTCGCGCCCCTGGACCTGGAGCATGCGGTTCTCTCGCTCCGCCAACCGCATCGCCGCTTCGTCCGACGCCAGGGCCATCGAGTAGGTCTCGATGCCGAAGGCGCGGTCGGACGGGGCGGAGTTGGCGTGGATGGAGACGAACAGCCCCGCGCCGGACGCGTTGCCGAGGCCCGAGCGGCGGGACAGCGTCACGGGCAGGTCGGCGGTCCGGGTCTCGACCACCGTGAAGCCTCGGGCCTGCAGCTCCCGCGAGGTCGCCCGGGAGATCGCGAGCGTGATGTCCTTCTCGAGCACCCCGGAGATGCCCTCGGCGCCCAGCTCCTCCCCGCCGTGTCCGGCGTCGATGACGACGGTGCGCAGGGTCCGCTGCAGGGGGGGAGGCGGCGTGGGGGCGGGGGTCGGGACGGCGGGCTCCGTCGCGGCGACCGGGGCCGGCTCGTCCGGCGCGGTCTCGGCGCCGCAAGCGGCGAGCGCGAGGGCGCCCACCACGAGGGCGTAGAGGCGGCGCGGGGCGGCGATCTTCACCCGCGGGCCGCCTTGGCCTTGAGATCGGCCAGGATGTTCAGCGCCTCCAGGGGGGTCAGCTGGTCGACGTCGATGCCCAGCAGCTCCTCCCGGAGCAGCCGACTGCGGTCCCCGAACAGGGTCAGCTGCCCGGTGGCGGGCTCGGGCCTCGTCTTGCTGCGGGCCATGCGGGGGCGGCCCACCTCGTCCTCGGCGTCGCGCTCCAGGTTGGCGAGCACCTCCCGGGCGCGTTCCAGCACCTCGTCGGGCAGCCCGGCGAGGCGAGCGACGGCGATGCCGTAGCTGCGCACCGAGCCGCCGGGGCGGAGGCGGCGCAGGAAGATGACCCGCTCCCCCAGTTCGCTGACGGCGATGTTGTAGTTGGCGACCTGGTCGCGCAGCGAGGCCAGCTCGCAGAGCTCGTGGTAGTGCGTCGCGAACATGGTCCGGCAGCGCAGCACGTCGGCGATGTGCTCGGCCACGGCCCAGGCGAGGGCGAGGCCGTCGAACGTGGACGTGCCGCGGCCGATCTCGTCCAGGATGACGAGCGAGCGGTCGGTCGCCCCGGACAGGATCGCGGCGGTCTCGGCCATCTCCACCATGAACGTAGAGCGACCTCGGGCGAGGTCGTCCGACGCCCCGACCCGGGTGAAGATCCGGTCGCAGACGCCGATGCGGGCCTCGTCGGCGGGCACGAACGAGCCGGCCTGGGCCATCAACACGACGAGGGCGACCTGCCTCATGACCGTCGACTTGCCGGCCATGTTGGGGCCGCTGACGATCATCAGCTGGTTCACGTCGTGGTCCAGGAGCACGTCGTTGGGCACGAAGCGCTCGCCCAGCCCCATGCGCTCGATGACGGGGTGCCGGCTGGCCGCCAGCTGCAGGGTCGTGCCGCCGTCGATGACGGGGCGGACGTAGCCGTGGCTGACGGCGAGGGTGGCGAAGGTCAGGAGGGCGTCGATGACGGCGAGCCGCTCGGCGAGCTCCCCGAGCTCGGGGATGCGCAGGCCGACGCGATCGCGCAGCTCCCCGAACAGCTCGAACTCCAGGCTGCTCCGCCGCTCCTCGGCGCCCAGCACCTTGGCCTCGAACTCCTTGAGCTCGGGGGTGTAGAAGCGCTCGGCGTTGGCCAGGGTCTGCTTGCGGATGTACTCGTCGGGCACGTTCCCGAGGTTGGTCTTGGTGACCTCGATGTAGTAGCCGAAGACGCGGTTGTAGCGGACCTTGAGGCTGTTGATCCCGGTGCGCTCCCGCTCCTGGGACTCCAACCTCGCCAGGGCGCTCTTGCCCTCCGTCGCCAGGGCGACGAGCTCGTCGAGCTCGGGGTGGTAACCGCGGCGGATGAGGCCTCCGTCCTTGAGCTGGGCGGGGGGATCGTCGGCCAGGGTCTGCTCGATGTCGGCGGTGACGTCGCTCAGGTCGGGGAGGAGCTGAAACGCCGGCATCGCCCGCGCGTCGTCCCGGTCGAGGAGCACGTCGATGGACGGGGCCTCGATCAAGGAGCGGCGGAGGGCGTCCAGGTCCCGGGCGTTGGCGCGGCCGGAGGCGACCTTGCCGGCCAGGCGCTCGACGTCGGAGACCCGGTCGAGGCGCTCGGCGAGGCGCTCCCGGAGGTCCGGAGAGCTGACCAGCATGTCGACGGCGTCGTGGCGATGGCGGATGGCATCCGGGTCGAGCAGCGGGGCACCGATCCAGGCGCGGATGCGGCGGCTCCCCATGCCGGTCCGGGCCTTGTCCAGGAGCCCGAGCAGGGAGCCGCGGCGCTTGCCGTCGACCATGGTCCGGAAGAGCTCGAGGTTCCGCCGGGTCGCCTCGTCCAGGACCATGAAGCTGGAGAGGCGGTAGGGCCGGAGCCGGCGGACGTGTCCGAGGGTGTCGATCCGCGAGGTGCGCAGGTACCAGAGGATGGCGCCGGCCGCCTGGAGGGCGGGCCCGAGCTCGCCGAGGCCGAGGCCGGCCAGGTCGACGACGTCGTACAGGTCGCACAGGTCCTCGACGGCGCCGGCCTTGCTGGTGGCGGCGGCGGGCACCGCGGTCCAGCGCTGCTCGGGGTTGGAGCGGAGCTCCTGCTGGAGCACGACGTCGAGCTCTTCGGGGTAGACGATCTCGCGGGGGGCGAGGCGGTCGAGTTCAGCCGCGAGCTGGGCCTGGTCGGCGACGTCCGCGCAGGCGAACTCGCCGGTGCTGACGTCGATGAAGGCGACGCCGAAGCCCTGCTCACCGGGCACGAGGGCGACGAGCCAGTTGGCGGTGCGCGCGTCGAGGGAGTCGGGGTCGAGGATCAACCCGGGGGTGATGACTTCGGTCAGCTCGCGCTTGACGAGGCCGCGGGCGAGCTTGGGGTCCTCCACCTGGTCGGCGACGGCGACGCGGTAACCGGCGGCGACCAGGCGGTCGACGTAGCCGCGGACGGCGTGGTGGGGCACGCCAGCCATGGGGATGGGGTTCTCGCCGCTCTTGTCCCGCGCGGTCAGGGTCAGATCGAGGAGCTCGGCGGCGGTCTCGGCGTCCTCGAAGAAGAGCTCGTAGAAGTCGCCCATCCGGAAGAACAGGAGCGCGTCGGGCACCTGCTCCTTGACCTCGATGAACTGGCGCATCATCGGGGTCACCCGGCGGCCGTCGTGCAGATCGGCGAAGCGCGCCGAGCGCGCCTTGCCGGCCGGGCGCTCGGGGGCGCCGGCGTGCTTTCGAGACGCTCTGGGCATGGTGCGCGAGGGTACCAGAGCCCCTGTGGCAGAATCCCGCCGTGAACTGCTCCACCGCGATCGTCTACCGGGGCGACGAGATCCCTCTCGCCGCCGTGCATCGGGCCGCCATCGAGGTGCTCGGCGGACACCTCCGACCCGACGCCCAGTTGGCGGTCCACGCCTGCGCGCCGGTGCGGGTGGATCGGCGCGGCCGGGGGCGCGGCGACCCGCTCGCCGGCACGGTGCGAGCGCTGCACCTGGCGGTCGATCGGGACACGCCGTCGATCCTGACGGACCTGAGCCGGATGGTGCTCCCGGGCCGCCTGGGCTTCCCTCCGGGCACGACCGAACAGGCGTGGGAGCACTTCGGTCACGCCCCGGCGGAGGCGGTGGCGCTGATGTTGTCGGAGCCGCGCCGCGCGCCGATCGCGGCGCTGTCGTTGGACGAGGACGAGCACATCGGCTCCTACTCGATCCTGAGCGCGGGCCAGCGCCTGTGGAGCGCGTCGTACCGTCCCGGCGAGTCCTACGCGACGTGGGACGGCCAGGAGCTGCGGGTGGAGCCGATGGAGCTGGGGGACCCGGAGCCGGTCGAGGGCGCCCCGTCGGACTTCCCGGTGCACGGGCTGAACCTGCTGTTCGACGAGCCGCTCGAGCTCACGATCGGCGAGCAGGTGGGCCTGATGGCCGCCCTGTGGCGCGCGGCCCGTCCGCCGACGGAGAGCGCGCGGGGGATCTGGCTGGTCCGGGACGGCCGGTTCGTGCAGGACCGGCAGCCGTTGGGGCCGGAGGACTGGCAGAGGTTGACGGGGTCGTTCTGCGTGTGACCTTGGGACTACCGGGCCCTTGAGGGCGGCGAGCCTTCTTCGAGAATCGAACACCTCCTCCGGTCTGGAGTGATCTCCCGGATCGCGGTGGGGGGTGACGACGACCTGGGGAACTTCGCGGCCTGCGGCCGCTGCGCGGGCCCGAGGGCCCTTGCTCGTCTACCTGGTGACCTCCGCTCGGGGGCCGCTTGCCGGGTCGGACGTGGCAGCCGTCGGCCTGGGTCGTGGCTCCGCCGACGCTGCGCGCCGCCTGCGGCGGCTTGCGGGACGACCGCGTCGCCGTCGGCGACCTCACCGCTGGCCACTCCCGCCCGCGACGCCGCGAAGCTCCGCCGACGCGCCGTCTCGCCCCCCTCCGGAAGGTCCACCCCTCCGAGGGTGTCTCCTCCCCATGAGGCTCCTCGCCCTCGCCACCGCGCTCGTCGGCCTGCTCTTCCTGGGGGCCGTCGCCAAGGATGACGACAAGCCGGCCGAGACCTGGCGTGAGCTGCAGCCCGGGCTCGAGCTCGGCGTCTTCGACTCCCCGACGCCCAGCGACCGGGGGGACTCCCGCATCCGGGTGGTGCGCGTCGACCCCGAGCGCTTCGACCTGACCCTGGTCATGGCGTCCGCGGGCGACGGGACCGCTCGCACCGCGAAGCAGTGGGCCGACGAGCACGGGCTGCTCGTCGCCATCAACGCGTCGATGTACCAGCAGGACCACCGCACCTCCGTCTCCCTCATGAAGGGCGGCGGCCACACCAACAACGGCCACCTGAGCAAGGACCAGGACGTGCTCGCGTTCGACCGGAAGGACGACGGCGTCGCCCGGGTGAGCATCATCGACCGCGGCTGCGACGACTACGACGCCCTCTCGACGCGCTACAACTCCCTGGTGCAGAGCATCCGCATGCTGTCGTGCGACGGCCGCAACGTCTGGTCCCAGCAGGACCGCAGGTGGTCCCACGCCGTCATCGGCATCGACGGCGCGGGCCGTCCCCTGTTGATCCACGCTCGCTCACCGTGGTCGACCCACGACTTCATCGAGATCCTCCGGCAGCTCCCCCTGGACCTGCAGCGCCTGCAGTACTCCGAAGGTGGACCCGAAGCCCAGCTGTTCGTGCGCGCCGGTGACCTGACGCTCGAAGAGGTCGGCAGCTTCGAGACCGGCTTCTTCGAGAGCGACGCCAACCTCGGAGCCTGGCCCGTGCCCAACGTCGTGGGCGTCCGGGCCCGCCCGAAGTGACCGCCGGTCGCCGGGTCGCCTTGGCGGGCTTCGCCGGGGCGGTCATCCTGTTGTCCGCCGCCATGCTCCCGTTCCTCCTCCGCCAGATGACCGACGCGTTCCTGTTCCACCCCGTCCGGGGGCAGCGCCACAGCCCGTCCGACTTCGGCCTCGCCTTCGAGGAGCTGATGCTCCCCGCGTCCGACGGCGTGCAGACCCAGGCGTGGTGGATCCCCTACGAGGGGCCCGACCCGCTCGGCGTCGCCGTGCTCACGTTCCACGGCAACGGCGGCACCATGGCCGAGCGGCTCGACCACACCCGCGCGCTGCACGACCTGGGGGTCTCGGTGCTCACCGCCGAGTACCGCGGCTACGGCGCCAGCGAAGGCCGCCCCAGCGAAGAAGGCCTCGCCGACGACGCCCTCGCCGCTTTCGATCGGATGGCCCAGCTGGCGCCCGACCACAAGCTCGTGATCCACGGCCGCTCGCTCGGCGGCGCCGTCGCCATCCGCCTCGCGTCCGAGCGCCGGCCCGCCGGCCTCGCGGTCGAGTCCACCTTCACCACGCTGCGGGACATGGCCGGGCGCAGCGGGATCCCCCTGGCCACCCAGCTCGTCGCCTACGAGTTCGCGTCCATCGACCGGGTCGGCGAGATCACCTGCCCTCTGTTCGTCGTGCACGGCACCGCCGACGACCTCATCCCCCACGAGATGGGGGAGCGCCTGCACGCCGCCGCGGGCGGCCCCGCCGAGCTGCTGTCGGTCGCCGGCGGCACCCACAACGACACCTGGGTGCGGGCCGGCCCCGCCTACTGGGATCGCCTCGACGCTTGGCTGAAGGGGCTGTAGGGCTGCGCCCCGGTCAGGCGTCGAAGGCCCAGCCGGTGTCGACGTCGGCCAGCTCGACTCCGAGCTTGCGCCGGGCCCGGGCCAGGGGCCACGCCTCGAGCGTCGACGCGAACATCGACGGCACGCCGGCGTAGCTGCCGATCAGGTACACGGTCTGCTCGATCGTCGGCTCGGGGGCGAGCAGCCGGTAGACCTGCCCATCGTCCACCGCCCACATCGGGTTCCAGTCCGGGTCGATCCGGGTCCACGCGAGCGCGCCCTCGACCTGGAGCACCGCCTTCAGGCCGCGGGTGACCGCGTCGATCATCGCCGTGACGTCCTTGCTGTCGGGCCCCTGGTCGGCGAACGAGACCGCGAACTCGACGTCCCAACCGGCCTCCTCGTCATCCGTCGGGTCGTCGGTGACCGCCCCCGCGGCCAGCCGCACCCAGACTTCGATCGGCCAGTCCGGCCAGTTGCGCACCAGGATGCTCAGCAGGCCCGCCCAGGCCTCCTCGAGCACCCGGTTGGGATCACCGTGCACCGCGAGCAGCTCGTTGAGCGAGTAGCGCAGGCCGAGGGCATGTCGGCCGCCGCGCAGGGGGATCATGATCACGCTGTGTGCTCCAGCCGGACGGCGTAGAAGCCATCCGCGTCGTGACGATGGGGATAGGTCCTCAGGACGTCCCCGTCGAGCATCCCTTCCCCGAGGTGGGGAGCAGCGCGCCGAGGGTCGACCGGCCGCAGGTCGGGCCGGGCCGCGACGAGCTCCTCGAGCACCCCGTCCGTCTCGGGCTCGCTGAACGTGCAGACCGAGTAGATCAGCGCCCCGCCCGGCGCCAGGGCGTCGGCCGCGCCGTCCAGCAGCGCGACCTGGCGAGCCGACTGCTGCAAGCAGTCCCGGCGCTGTCGACTCCAGCGGATCTCCGGGTGGCGCCGGAGCACCCCCAGCCCCGTGCACGGCGCGTCGACCAGCACGACGTCGAACCGATCGCCGTCCCAGGGCGTCGAGAGCAGGTCCCGCGCCTGGACCGTCACGTTCTCCAGGCCCAGCCGCTGCACGCCCTCGTCCACCAACCGCAGCCGCTTCGCGGAGCGATCCAGCGCGACCACCGAGCCCGTCGGGCCGACGGCGCAGGCCGCGGCCAGCGTCTTGCCGCCCGGCGCTGAGCAGACGTCGAGCACCCGCATCCCGGGCTGCAGCCCCATCATCTCGACCACCGCCTGGGCGGCCAGGTCCTGCACCCACCAGCGCCCCTCGGCGAACCCCGGGAACGCCGAGATCGGCCCCGACGGGCGATCCACGAGGCGCACCGCGCCGGGCACCTCCGGACAGCGTTCTCCGCCGAGGGCAGCGACCGCCGCGTCGTCGGCCGGATCTGCCAGGCGCACCGCCAGGGTCGGCTCCCGGTTGTTGGCTTCGGCCCAGTCGGCGACCTCGTCGGCGGGCACCCGGGCGGCCATCTCTTCGACCAGCCAGCGCGGGTGAGAGGCCTCGAACTGAGCCCACTTCAGGGGCTCAGTCGACCGATCGACGACCGGGGCGGCGCGCTCCCCCCGGCCGACCCGCCGCAGCACCGCGTTGACCAACCCGGTGCGGCGCTCCCCGCCCCGCTCCCGGACCAACTGGACCGCCTGGTGCACCGCCGCCCGGTCGGGCACGGAGTCCTGGTGGAGGATCTCGTAGGTGCCGAGGAGCAGCGCGACCCGGACCTCCGGCGCCTGCTCGACCAGCGGCTTCTTCAGGAACCGCTCGAACCAGCGCCCCAGGGCGGTGCGGTTGCGGTTGATGCCGTAGACGAGCGCCTGGACCCGGCGACGCTCCCCGTCGCTCAGCCCCTCGCACTCCTGACGCAGCCAGACGTCGAGCCGGCCACCCGGCTGGGTCTCCTGGCGAAGCAGCAGCTCCGATGCGACCTGGCGGTCCTGAGACAGCCTCACGGGGTGGCCCCGCTGTCGTCGTCATCACCCTCGGCGCCAGGCGGGGGTAGCGGCAGGTCCCAGTGGAACCGCCAGGCCCGCTCGGCCGCGGCGCGGTCCACCAGCCGGCTCAGCGTGGCCGGGTGCAGCCGCTCTTCGACCTTGCGGGCGTCGACGTAGAACGACGGCGTGCCGGTCACGCCGATGGCGCGACCTTCGGCCAGGTCCGCGTCGACCCGGGCCCGCAGGGCGTCGGACCGGTAGTCGGCCCGGAACCGCTCGATGTCGAGGCCGAGCTCGGCAGCCTGCGCCTCGAAGGGGACCGGGCCCGAAGCGGCCATCGGGCCGTCCGGCACCTGCTTGCGCAGGTCCTTGCCCAGCGCGAACAGCGCGTCGTGCATCTCCCAGAATCGGCCCTGCTCCCCCGCCGCCTCGGCCGCGAGGGCCGCCGGCATGGCGGCCGGGTGGAACGACAGGGGGAAGTGCTTGAAGACCACCTTCACGTCGGCCCGCTGCTCCAGCAGCGCCTCGACGACCGGCTGGGCGCGGGTGCAGTAGGGGCACTCGAAGTCGCCCCACTCGACCAGCACGACGTCCGCGTCGGGGTTGCCCTTCACCGGCCGACCGTCGACCTCCGGCCGCACCCGGCGCTCCACCCGCAGCACCGCCAGCGCTTCGTCCGGGTCGTCGGGGAACGTGCGCAGCGCGACGAGCGCCAGCCGCGTCTGCTCGACGACGGGGGCGCACTCGTCCCCGTGGTCCAGCAGCGTCGTGGCCAGGCTCAGCCCCTTGCGGGCCAGCTTCCAGCACGGCGCCGGCGCCTCGTTCAGCAGCCCCGCGAGCGCGGCGCCCTCCCCCTCCTGCAGCGGTCCGAGGCCCCGCCAGGCCCCCGTCGCGCCGAGCTCCCCCGCGGTGCGTCCCGTGTTGCGCACCGGGGGCGGACCCTTGCGCGCGGCCCGCACCTCGCCGCGGAGCAGGCCGATGCGGTAGCCGCGGCTGATCCCGACCTGCTTGCCCCACACCCAGCCGCCGCCGACGCCGCCCCCGATGGCGAGCAGCACCACGAACACCAACGCGGCACGGAACTCCCGCTCGCCCAGCCTCCACGCGGCCACGACCCCGCTGATCACAGCGAACCCGCCGGCGATCAAGAGGGCCAGTTCGGTCGGGGAGAACTTCATGTGCGGAGGGGCTGGCGCCCCGACGACTCAGATCAGGTCGTCGAACGAGCCGTCCGGATCCGTCTTGACGGCCGGCTCGCTGTAGGCCCGGCTCGGCGGCGCGGCCGGAGGGCTGTTGCGGTGGAAGGCGAGCTCGTCCTCGAGCGAAGCGACCTGGCGCTCCAGGGAACGGGCGCGCCGGGAGCGGGCCATCATCGTGCCGCCGAACCCGAGCGCGGCGACGGCGAAGCCGCCCAGGAACGTGCTGAAGAGCAGGACCGGCAGGGCGACGCCGCCGCCGCCCAGGTCCCAGGCGAGGCCCGGGGTGAGCTTGAAGATGACGTTGACCCGCGTGTCCGCGTTCTGGATGTAGAAGAGGGCCAACACCGCGACGACGACCACCACGACTACGATCAGCGCGATTTTCTTGGGCGTCATCGGTCGTCCTCCAGGGCCCCGTCGAAGGCCGGGCGGAGTTTACGCCACGTCGCCACGAGGTGCTCGGGGATGACCCGAACGTCCGCGAGCAGCGGCATGAAGTTCGTGTCCGCCGTCCAACGGGGCAGCACGTGGAAGTGCAGGTGCCCCGGCACCCCGGCCCCGGCCGCTTCGCCCAGGTTCAACCCCACGTTGAAGCCGTCGGGACCCATCACCTCCCCCAGGATCTGAACGGTCCGCTGGACCGCCGCTGCGCAAGCCGCGTTGGTCGCCGGATCCAGCGCGGCGAGATCGCCGGTGTGTTCGAGAGGGGCGACCATCACGTGGCCCGATCCGTAGGGGTAGCGGTTGAGCAGCACGAAGCAGCGCTCCCCCCGCCACAGGACGAGGTTGCCTTCGCTCGGCTCATCGACCGCGCCAGCGCACAGAAAGCAGCCGGCCGGCTTTGCTCCAAGGATGTACTCGATGCGCCAGGGCGCCCACAGCGGCGGCGTCGGCACTACGCGTCGTGATCGTCCACGCGCTCGCGCAGTTCCTTGCCGACGCGGAAGAAGGGCACCCGTCGACGGCCGATCGGCACCGAGTCGCCGGTCCGGGGATTGCGCCCCATCTTCGGCTCGTGGGTGCGGACCTGGAAGGTCCCGAACCCGCGAATCTCGATCCGGTCCCCCTCGACGAGGGCTCCGCGCATCACGTCGAAGATCGTATTGACGACCACCTCGGCGTGACGCCGGGTCAGCGTGGCGTTCTCCTTTGCGAGGGCCGCCACGAGCTCACTCTTGGTCACGAGCGCACCTCCAGGTGGGGGCGCCCGGGACAGGCGACGCTACTCGTCGTCGCCTTCGGTCCCGGACTCGTCTTCGGCGGCGGGGGCCTCGTCGGCCTCGGCGGGGGCCTCGTCAGCCTCCGCGGGGGCCTCGTCAGCCTCCGCGGGGGCCTCGTCAGCCTCCGCGGGGGCCTCGT
>CAYQEG010000014.1:0-37067 GCA_964416435.1 uncultured Rickettsiales bacterium | reverse complement strand
CAGCCTCCGCGGGGGCCTCGGCGGCCTCGGCGGGAGCCTCGGGGGTCTCCGCGGGCGCCTCGGCGGCCTCGCCGGCCTCCTCACCCTCTTCGCCCGTGGCAGCCAGCTTCAGCCCCTGCAGCACGTCGGCTCCGATGGTGTCGCCCAGCGTCGCAGACGTCGGCGCCTGCTGGTCGCTGGTCGCGCTCGGCATGCCGTCGCGATGCTCGGCCAGGCCGATCTTCTGCTCGTGGGGGTCGATCGAGATGATCTCCACCGCGATCTTCTTGCCGAGGTCGTAGACCTCCGAGGTGATGTCGTGGCTGAGCTCGCTGATGTGCAGCAGCCCCTCAACGCCCTCCTCGAGCTCGACGAAGATGCCGAAGTCGGCGTGGTGGACGATCTTGCCCTCGAGCGTCTGGCTGAGGAAGTAACGGCCCGCGGCGCTGCGCCACGGGTCCTCGGTCAGCTGCTTGATGCCCAGGCTGAAGCGCTCGCCCAGCTTGTCGATCTTCAGGACCTTGGCCTCGACCTCGTCGCCCTTCTTGTAGCGCTCGGAGGGGTGACGGATCCGCTGCGACCAGGACAGGTCGCTGATGTGGACCAGCCCGTCGATGCCATCCTCGATGCCGACGAAGATGCCGAAGTCGGTGATGTTGCGGACCTTGCCCTGCAGGATCGTGCCGACCGGGTAGTTCTGCTCGACGAGATCCCAGGGGTTGTCCTCGAGCTGCTTCATGCCGAGGCTGATGCGCTTCTGGTCCAGGTCGATGTCGAGCACGACGGCCTCGACCTCCTGGCCCATGTCCACGAGCTTGCTCGGGTGCTTGATGCGCTTGTTCCAGGTCATCTCGGAGATGTGGACCAGCCCCTCGATGCCCTGCTCGAGCTCGATGAAGGCGCCGTAGTCCGGCATGGAGACGACCTTGCCCTGCACCACCGCGCCGATCGGGTAGCGATCCGCGACGTGGCTCCAGGGATCCTCGCGCAGCTGCTTGTAGCCGAGGCTGACGCGCTGGGTCTCAGCGTCGAACTTGAGGATGCGGACCTGCACCTCGTCGCCGATCTCGAAGATCTCCGACGGGTGGTTGATCCGACCCCAGCTCATGTCCGTGATGTGGAGCAGGCCGTCGATGCCGCCCAGATCGATGAACGCACCGTAGTCGGTGATGTTCTTGACCGTGCCGTCGATGATGGCGCCGATCTTGATCTTCTTGAGCGTCTCGCCGCGCCGCTCGCTCCGCTCCTCCTCCAGGAGGACCCGGCGGGACAGCACGATGTTGCCGCGACGCTTGTTGAACTTGATGACCTTGAACTTGGCGCGGGCTCCGATGAGCCGGTCCAGGTTCTTGACGGGCCGCAGGTCGACCTGAGAGCCGGGCAGGAACGCCTTGACGCCGATGTCGACGGACAGGCCGCCCTTGACGCGGGCCACGATGGTGCCCTCGACGACCTCGTCGTTGTCCACGGCCTCCTGGATCTTGTCCCAGGCCTTCATCAGGTCGGCCTTCTCCTTGGAGAGGACGAGCTGACCGTCGGGGCCCTCGAGCGACTCGAGGTAGACCTCGACCTCGTCGCCGACTCCGACGCCGAGGGGAGCGTCCTTGGGCGCTTCCTTGTCGCGGAACTCCCACTTGGGGATCACGCCTTCCGACTTGTAGTCGATGTCGATGACGACGTAGTCGTCCGACATGCGGATGACCGTGCCCTTGACGACCTGGCCCTCCTTGACGGCCTTGTCGCTGATGATGTCCTCGAAGAGCCTCTCGAACTCCGCGGCGTCGATGTTTGCGGCGTCTGCCGCGGAGCCTTCGAGAAGGCTGTTGATGTCCGGTGCCATAAGACCTTGGATGGTCTCCCTTCCTGCCGTCCTTCGAGGACCCGTATTCGCTAGGCGCGAAGCCCTCCGGGGACGAGCGGAGGCGCTTATATAGGCCCCATCCCGGTACGTCAAGCGCTTCCGGGGCAGCCCAAAGGCGCGTACTCCGGGGCTTTCCGGCGATCTCGCGGCCCCGCGTGCCCCGCAGGGCGCGACTAGTCGGCGATCGGCAGCTCCAACTGCTCCAACTCAGCGCCCGTCTCACGAGCGTGCACGAGGCGCAGGATGATGCTGCGGACCCGCTCGATCCCGAGTTGTGAGCTGTCGATCACGACGCTGTCGGAGGCCGGTTTCAGCGGCGAATGAGCCCGGGTGCTGTCCTGGAGGTCGCGGCGCTTGATCTCCTCGATGATCTCTTCGAGGTCGCCGTCCTGACCGCGCTCCCGCATCTGGCCCAGGCGGCGGGTCCCCCGCTCCCGGGCCGACGCCGTCAGGAAGACCTTGAGCTCGGCCATCGGGAACACCACGGTGCCGATGTCGCGCCCCTCCATGACGATCCCGCCCCGCTCTCCCATCAGCCGCTGCAGCGCGACGAGCGCGGCGCGCACCTCGGGCACCTTGCTGACCAGCGAGGCGTCCATCGACGCGTCTCTCGTCCGGATCGCGACCGATACGTCCTCCCCGTTGACCACCGTGTGGAGCTCGCCGTCGATCCAGGGGAAGTCGAACGACAGGGACTCGACCAGGCGGTGCAGCGCCGACGCGTCGTCCAGCGCGATCCCGGTGCGCCGGGCGAGCAGGCCGACGGCCCGGTACATCGCCCCGGAGTCGATGTAGGTGTAGTCGAGGTCCCGCGCCACGAGCCGCGCGAGGGTCGACTTGCCGGCCCCTGCGGGGCCGTCGAGTGCGACGACGAGGCCGGATCGCTCAGCGCTCAACGATGCTCTCCAGGGTCGGCAGGAAGCCGGGGAAGGAGGTGTCTACCGCGTCGGTGCCGGTGATCGTCACCGGCGCGTCGGCGGCCAGGGCCGCGACCGCCGCGGACATGGCGATCCGATGGTCACCCGCGGCGTCGATCGTGCCGCCGCCGGTGAGCGGCTCGTCGGGCCGCCCGTGCACGTCGAACCCGTCGGGCAGGGTCCGCACCTCCACCCCGAAGGTCCGCAGCATCGCCGCGGTGGTCTTGATCCGATCGGACTCCTTGGCCCGCAGGTCGGCGGCGTCCCGGAAGCGGCTGACCCCGGGGGCGCGGGCGGCGAGCACCGCCAGGATCGGGATCTCGTCGATCAGGCTGGGGATGTCCGCGCCGGCGACGTGCAGCGGGCGGGTCGGCCGGAAGTCCGCCGTCAGCCGGAGGTCGGCCCGCTCCTCCCCCAGCGCTTCGCGCTCCGCCGACCGGATGCAGCCGGTGTGGCGGAACAGGCCGTCGCGCGTCTCGTTCATGCCGACGTCCGGCAGGTCCACCCGGCTGTCCGCCACGACCAGCGCGGCGATCGCGAAGAAGGCCGCGCCGCTGATGTCGGCCGGCACCTGCAGCTCACCGCTGGCCAGCCGGGGGCGCTGACCGCAGCGCATCTGGATCGCCCGCCCGTAGACCTCCAGCTCGACCCCGGCGGCGGCGAGCATGCGCTCGGTGTGGTCCCTTGAGCGGTGGGGCTCCTCCAGCCGGAGCTCACCCTCCGCGAACAGCCCGGCGAGCATCAGGCAGGACTTCACCTGCGCCGACGCCACCTCGCTGACGTGCTCGATCCCCTTCAGGCCGCCGCCGCGGATCGTCAGCGGCGCGAGGCGACCCCCGTCCCGCCCGTCGACGATCGCCCCCATGCGGGTCAACGGGCCGGTCACCCGCGCCATCGGGCGGCGCCGGAGCGACTCGTCACCGGACAGCACCGACAGGAACGGCTGGCCCGCGAGCAGCCCCGACAACAGCCGAATCGACGTGCCGGAGTTGCCGCAGTCGAGCACGTCGTCCGGCTCGCGGAGCCCCCCCGAGGGCGTCGGGCCGACGGTCGCGCGGTCCCCGTCGACGCTGATCTCGGCCCCCAGTTGCCCGAGGATGCGCGCCGTCGAGGCGACGTCCAGCCCGGTGCTGAGTCCGCGGATCTCCTGGGTCCCCTCGCTCAGGGCGGACAGGATCAGCGAGCGATGCGAGATCGACTTGTCTCCCGGCACGCGCACCGTCCCGCGCACGCGCTTCGCTGGCGCGACGGTCCAGGAGGGGTTGGTCACGCCGGGGCGGCGGCCTGGGCGATGACGCCAAGCTTGCGGAAGCGGTCGTAGCGGTCCGCGGCGATGTCCTGCTCGCCGATCGCGAGCAGCTCGTTCAGGTGACGCTCGATCGCCTCCCCCACGGCCGCGATGGTCGTGTCGGGGTCGCGGTGGGCGCCGCCGAGCGGCTCCGGGATGACCTCGTCGGCCACCCCCAGCCCGAGGCAGTCCTGGGCGGTGTACTTGAGCTCGTGGGCAGCCCGGGCGCCCTGGGTGGCGTCCCGGAACAGGATCGAGGCGCACGCTTCGGGGGAGATGACCGAGTAGATCGCGTTCTCGAGCATCAGCACGCGGTTGGCGACGCCGATCGCGAGGGCGCCGCCGGAGCCACCTTCACCGATGACGGTGGCCAGGATCGGCACCTTCAGCCCGCTCATCACCAGGATGTTCTTGGCGATCGCTTCGGCCTGGCCGCGCTCCTCGGCGCCGATCCCCGGATACGCGCCGGGGGTGTCGATGAAGCACAGGATCGGCCGCCCGAAGCGCTCGGCGAGCGACATCAGGCGCAGCGCCTTGCGGTACCCCTCGGGTCGCGGCATGCCGAAGTTGCGGTGCACGTTCTCCTTCGTGGTGCGGCCTTTCTGGTGGCCGATCACGACGACGGAGTGGCCCCGGAACCGGGCGAGCCCGCAGACGATCGCGGGATCGTCCTTGTAGTTGCGATCCCCGTGCAGCTCCTGCCAGTCCTCGAACAGCTCAGCCAGGTAGTCCAGCGTGTACGGCCGCTTGCCGTGCCGGGAGATCTTGGTGCGCTGGTAGGGGTCGAGCTCGGCGAAGACGTCGCGGCGCAGCGTCGCCGCCTTCGCTTCGAGGGCGGCGATCTGGTCGGTGACGTCGATCCCGCCCTTGTCCGCGAGCCCGCGCAGGTCGGCGATGGTCTGTTCGAGCTCGACGATCGGGCGCTCGAAATCGAGGACGAAGGAAGACATCGGATCAGGACCCTTCGAGGAACGACCGCACCCGGGGTAGCAGACGGTCGGCGAGGTGGGGGTCCGGATCGAACCACTCCACCGAGGGCTCGCGATTGAACCACGTGGTCTGACGCTTCGCAAACCTCCTCGTAGCGACCACGATCCGCTCGCGCAGCTGCGCCTCGTCCAGCTCCCCCCGCAGGTGGGCGGCGACCTCGCGGTAGCCGATGGCCCGCATCGGGGTCAGCTCCTCGGTGACGCCAGCGGCGAGCAGGCCGCGGACCTCGTCGGCCCACCCGGACGCCAGCATCGCGTCGACCCGGTCGGCGATGCGAGCGACCAGCTCCTCCCGCGGCCACCGGATGCCGAGCAGCCAGGTGTCGAAGGGCGACTCGGGGAACCCGTGGCGCGCGTGCCAGGCGGAGATCGGCTCACCGGTCAACGCGTGCACCTCCAGGGCCCGCTCCAGCCGCACCCGGTCGTTGGGGTGCAGCCGCGCCGCGGTCGCGGGATCGACCTCCTGCAGACGCCGGTGCATCCAGCCGGGCTCGCTGTCCTCGGACGCGCGGAGCGAGCCCCGCAGCTCCAGGTCCGCCGGCACCTGGGGACCGAGCCCGTGGAGCATGGCCCGCAGGTACAGCCCCGTGCCGCCGACGGCGATGATCCGTCGGCCCTCCGCGAGCAGGTCCCGCGCATAGGCGAGGAACGCCCCGGCGCTGAACGTCTCCTCGGGGTCGACCAGGTCGATGCCGTGGTGCACGACGCGCTCCCGCTCGTCGGACGTCGGCTTGGCGGTGCCGGCGTCGAAGCCCCGGTAGACCTGCATCGAGTCGATCGACAGCAGCTCCGCGCCGGTCGCCTCGGCGAGGGCCATCGCCAGGGACGACTTGCCCGAGGCGGTCTGCCCGGTGATGCAGAGCAGCCGGGGGCGCTCGCCGCTCAACTGTCCCTCACGAACCAGCGAGCCACCTCGTCCCGGGAGAACCGGACGAGCGTCGGCCGTCCGTGGGGGCAGGCGAAGGCGTGCTCGGTGCGATCGAGCTGCCTCAGCAGCTCCCGGATCTCGTCGGTCCCGAGGCGGTCGCCCGCCCGCACCGACGAGTGGCACGCCACCAGCGCGGCGATCTCGTAGCGCAGCGCCTCGGCCACGGTCGCGCCGGAGCCGACGCCCGAGCGCAGCTCGTCGGCCAGGTCCTGGACCGCGCGGCGGACCCGGCCCGCGGAGATCCCGACCGGCACCCCCTGCAGCGCGACGGTCTCCGCGCCGAAGGACGACACCTCCACCCCCAGCTCGGCGAGCAGGGGGCCCGCCTCCTCCGCCAGGGCGGTGGCGCGGGACCGGCCCAGCTCCAACAGCTCCGGCACGAGCAGGCGCTGCGTCTTCATGCGTCGCCCCGGCCCGCCGCCGCGGCGGAGCCGCTCGAACACGACCCGCTCGTGGGCGGCGTGCTGGTCGAGCACGAACAGCTCCCGACCGAGCTGGCAGAGCAGGAAGGTGCGGTCGTACTGCGCGAGCACCTCCAGCTCCGAGAAGGCCGGGCGTTCGCCCCGGCCCCACGCTCGGCCGTCGTCGAGCTGGCGCGCGAGGCGGTCCATCCAGGTCGCGGCCCGACCGGAGCAGGCGCGGCCGCCGCCGGGCTCGGGGTCGTGGGGGGCGCGGCCCAGGGGGTCGGCGTCCACCGGTCCGTCGGCGTCCGGGAAGGCGCGGTCCATCGCCCGGGACGCCAGCGGCCGGCCGAACGGCAGCGCCGGCACGCCGGCCATGGGGCCGGCCGCCGAAGCGTCGGGGCGGGCCTCGGGGCGCACGTCCCCGGCGAGCATCGACGCCACCGCGCGGGAGACCACCCCCCCGACGAAACGCCACACCGAGCCCGAGTCGGTGAACCGGACCTCGCTCTTGGCCGGGTGCACGTTGACGTCGACGCGACCCGGCGGCAGGTCCAGGAACAGGACCACGACCGGGTACCGGCCGCGGGGCACGATGCCCCGGTAGGCGGAGAGCACCGCGCCGACCAGGGTGCGGTCTTTCACGAACCGGCCGTTGACGTACAGGAACAGGCCGCTGTTGTTGGCCTTGTGGGTCGCCGGGGAGGAGACCAGCCCCTCCAGGCGGAGCTCGCCGCGCTCGTCGTGCACCGGCACCAGGCCGGCGGAGATCTTCTTGCCGAGCACCGCAGCCGCCCGGGCGGCGAGGCCGGAGCTCGGCGGCGCGTCGAGCAGCACCTTGTCGTCCGCCACGAGCTTGAACGCGCGGTCCGGCCAGGCGAGCGCCAGGCGGTGGACGGTGTCGACGACGTGGGCCATCTCGGTTCGGGGGCTGCGCAGGAACTTGAGGCGCACCGGCGTGTTGAAGAACAGCCGCCGGACGCGGATCTCGGTCCCGCCGGGGTTGGGCGCGTCCTCGATCTTCCCGACGGTGCCGCCGTCGACGACGATCCGGGTGCCTGCGACGTCCCCCCGCTCGCCGGTGATCAGCTCGAAGCGGCTGACCGACGCGATCGAGGGCACCGCCTCCCCCCGGAAGCCGAGGGACGAGACGGAGAACAGGTCGTCGTCCGTCCGGATCTTGCTGGTCGCGTGGCGCTCCAGCGCCATCAGCGCGTCGTCCCGGGACATTCCGATGCCGTCGTCGATCACGGAGATGAGGGATCGACCGCCCGCCTCGACCTCGACCTCGATCCGCGTGGCCTCGGCGTCCACCGCGTTCTCGACCAGCTCCTTGACGACCGACGCAGGCCGCTCGACGACCTCGCCGGCCGCGATCTTGTTGATCAGGTGCTCATCGAGGAGCTGAACGCGACCGGTCATCCCTGGGGGTCAGTCTCCCAGGAGTTGACGGACGATGTCGCCGTCGGACTCGTAGCCGGGCCGGCCGAGCAAGCCACAGGCGAACCGCTTGCCGCCCTCCACGCCCGGCTGGTCGAACGGATCGACCTCCAGCAGGTGACCCGCGAGCGCGGTGGCCGCCTCCAGGAGCACCACCAGCCCGCCGATGGTGGCCTCGTCGACCCGAGGCACGGTCAGCTCGACGACGGGCCGGCCCGCCTGCACGAGCGCCGCGATCGTGCCCCGGCGCTCGGCCTCCAGCAGCTCGGACAGGGTGCGGCCGGCGAGCCAGCGACCAGGAGCGTCGGCCGCCCCCGGGAGGCTCGTGACGTCCAGGTCGACGCCGTGGTCGGAGACGCCGAGGACCGAGATCAGCTTGTCTCGCGGCCCCTGCTGCCACAGCTGGAGCTGGCTGTGCTGGTCCGCCGGCCCCTCCGCCGGCGACGGCGTCCAGCCCACCGACGTGCCGTCGGCCTGCAGCTTGCCGAGCGACTCGGCCCACAGCTGGGCGTACCAGTCGCCGAGGGTCCGCAGGCGCGCCGAGTAGGTCGCGAGCACGCTGACGCGGGCCCCCGCGGCGTACCAGGCGTGGTGGATGCCGGCGAACGCCCAGGCCGGGTTGGCGGCCAGTCCACGCTGGCGGGCCCGGGCCGCCACGTCGGCGGCGCCGTCCAGCAGGGCGTCGAGATCGAGCCCGAGGTAGGCGGCGGGCAGGGTGCCCACGGCGGTCAGCACGCTGAACCGGCCGCCCACGTCGTCCGGCACGGGGAGCGAGGTCAGGCCGACGGCGTCGGCGAGCGCGCGCAGGTCCCCCCGCTCGGGATCGGTCACGGCGATGACGTGGCGAGGCCACCTGTCCCCGAGGGCAGCGACGAGCCAGGGCTGCACGACCCGGTACAGCGCCATCGTCTCCAGGGTCCCGCCGGACTTGGAGATCACGGCGACCGCGGTTCGGGTCGGGTCGAGGCGGGCGAGGGTCGCGATGACGGCGCTGGGGTCGACGGTGTCGAGCACCTCGATGCGGTGGCGGCCGAGGCCGTCGGGGCGCTCGTGGCGTCCCGAGTCGGGCCCGAGCGCCCGGTTCATGGCGCGGGCCCCCAGGGCGCTGCCTCCGATGCCGAGCACGAGCAGCACGTCGGTGGTCTCGCGCAGGCGCCCGGCCGCCTCCCGGGCCGCTTCGAGGCCCCAGGCGTCGTGGTCCAGCCCCAGGAACCCGACCTCGCCGGCGCGCTCCCGGGCGTCCAGGCGATCCGCCGCGTCGGACAGGGCCGGCGTGAGACGCTCGAGCTCGTCGGCCCCGACCGGGACCGAGAGGTTGGCGGGCATGCCCTCGCGCAACGCGCGCCGGACGTCGACAGAGACCAGGGGGGGTGCGGTCATGGCGGCGAATCATACGCGCAGGTCCCGGGGACGCGCTGACGTCGCCGGTGGTAGCCTCGCGTTCGTCGGAGGCTCCATGTCGTTGAGAGAACTGCTCGTGCTGCTCGTCGCGACCGCCGCGCTTGGCGTCGCCGCGCCGACCCAGGCCCAGGAGGCCGACTACGAAGTTCGGAGCCTGCGGCTCGCGGACGGTCGCACCGTGGTCGGCATGGTGCTCGAGTCGACCGCCGAGGGGATGCGGATCCAGATCCCCCAGGGCACGACCCTGGTGCCGTACGCGAGCCTCGCCGAGATCTCGGTCGTCGACTCGGCCGCCTACGACGCCCAGCCGCCGATGAAGGTCGCCGTCGCGCCGGTCACCGGCAGCGCCGAGGACCTCTCCGCCCAGGTCGGCAGCTGGATCGGGACCGCCGCCGCCCTCATCCCGCACACCGAGATCATCGATCCCGACGCCTGGCGCGCCGCGCTGGGCGAGCGGGCGTTCCAGCTCGAAGCGTGCCGGGGCGACGCCGCCTGCCTGGCTCCCCTGGCCGTCGACCTCGGGGTCGACCGGCTGATCGTGCCGACGGTCGCGGCGAGCGGGGACGGCTACCGCCTCGACCTGGCCGGCTCGCTGCCGGGCGGGGTGACGTTCTCACCCGTCGCGGCGCCCCTGGTGATGGTCACGGGGCAGCGCTCGGTCGACCGCGGGGCGTCCGCCGAAGGCGTCACCCGGGGCCTGTTCGCGGCGCTCGAGTTCGAGCCGACGCTCGACGTCGCCGCTGCGGTGGCGGAGGCGCTGCCGCCCGAAGAGGCGACCGACGCGGTCGCCGACGCCGGCACGACCACCGACACCGATCCGGGCGACGCGGGCACGACCACCGCGGATCCCGGGACGACGGACGATCCGGGCACCTCGGCGTCGAGCCCCCGGCTGACGACCCGACCCCGCACGCCGGCCCTGACCCGGGCCCGCGCCCGCGCCCACCTCCTCGGCCTGCTGCCGGTGCCGGGCCTCGGTTCAGCGTCGCTGGGCGACGCGCCGGGCTTCGTGATCGGGCTGGTGAGCACGGTCGCGGTCAGCTGGGCGGCCGTCTACACGACCGGTCGACTGGCCCGCACGCCGGACGCCTTCTGGGCGCCCAGCCTGCTCATCCCCTACGGCGTCAACCTCATCGTCAACCAGGTCAGCGCGGCGGTCAGCTGGCGCCGCCTGCACGGCTCCGTCGAGGCGACGACCGAGCGACGGCGGCCCCGCCCGCGCGTCGTGGCCGGGATCGCGCCGGTGTTCACCCCCGACGGCCGCGCCGGCGGGGTGGTGATGTTCAGCGGGGGCTTCTAGCGGGTCCGGGCGACCGGACTCGCGCTGCGGCGTCAGTCAGGCAGCTGGAAGAACTTGTTGACGGTCTCGCCGTCGCTCAACTGCACGTCCACCGTCTGCTCCAGCGGCGGCTTGCCGTCGGCTTCCAGCCGCAGGCTGTGCCGACCGGCCGTGATGGCGACCGAGATCGGGGTCGTGCCCTTGACCACGCCGTCGACGTACAGCGTCGCGGGCGGGGACGAGGCGACCATCAGGGTGCCCTGGGCGACCCGCGCGAGCGGGTCGAGCGCGACATCGACCGAGATGGGGGCGTCGCCCTCCACCTTGACGTAACGCGTCTGGGAGGCATGACCGGACTGCTCGACCCGCACCTCGTGGGTGCCGGCGGCGAGCTTGACCGTCACCGGGGCCTGCCCCCGATACCGACCGCCCACGCTGACGCGCGCGCCGACCGGGTTGCTCGAGATCGTGACCGAGGCCTCGGAGACCGCAGCCGCGCCCCAGGGGCTGGACGAGCCGCCGGGGGCCGGGGTCGCCGCGGGGGCCGGCGTGGGCGCCGGGGTGGCCGCGGCCCAGGGGTTGTCGCTGGTCCCGACGTCACCGCCGCCGGAGAAGGGCGGCTCGGGCACGCCACCGGGGGTGGCGGTGGGGGCCGGGGTGGCGGCGGCGGCCTCGCGGGCCTCCCGCTCCTCGCGCGCGCGGCGTTCTCGCTCCCGACGCTCCTGGCGCTCGCGCGCCGCGGCGATCTCGTCCGCCGGGGTCGGCGTACGGGCTTCTCGCTCGCCGCCAGCCTCGGGCTCGACCGCCGCGTCGGCGGTGGCCGCTTCGTCGCCTTCCCCCTCGGGGGGCTCGTCACCCTCACCGGGCTCGTCGCCCTCGCCGGGCTCGTCACCCTCACCCGGGGACTCGTCAGCGATCGCCTCCGGCGTGGGCGCCGGCGTGGGCGCCGGCGTGGACTCCGCCCCCAGGCGGGGCGTCGGCGTTGCCTCGGCGACCGTCTCCCCGCCGTCGCCGGACATCGTCGTCCAGCCGATGAACGCGACCACCAGCAGCGCCGCGATCCCGATGATCATGAAGAGGCCCTTGTGATCGGACTCCTCCTTCTTCGCGAAGTCCTGCGGCCGGCGGGGAGGCGGCGCGGCGGCCCCCTTGCGCTTGACCGGGGCGGGCTTGTCGTCCGCCGGGGCGTCGGCCACGAGGTCGCTCGCCGCGGTCATCGGCATCGTCGCCGTCGCGTCCTCCGGGAAGCCGGACTCGACCGGCGCGGCGTCACCCGCGGGGGAGGGCTCGTCCGAGGCGGTGTCGTCCTCGTCGGCGGGGGGGCCGCCGCGCTCGTCCTGCAGGCGGGCGCGGAACGCCTCCTCCTCGTGGCCTCCGAACGGGTCCACGATCCCGGTGACGTCCCGATCGATGGGCTCGTCGACCGGCTCCAGGCCGCTCATCGTCATGCGCTCGTACTCTTCGGCGGCGGGCAGGTCCGTCGGCAGGGTCTGCGTAGCGAGGGAGTCGTCGGGGTCGACGGCCGGGATGTTGCTCAGGCTGATCGCGTCGGGCGCGTCCAGCTCGTCCTCGGTCCAGTCGCCCGTGTCCGTCGCCCACGAGTCATCGACCGGCGCTCCCCCCTCCGATTCGAGGGGGGCGCCATCCTTGAAGCAGAAATCCACCGACTCTTCGTAGGTGGATCCACAGATTGGACATTGCTTCATGACAGGTCACCTGCGGGCGCACGCGTACGTGCGACGTCTGCCTAGCACTCCCGGGGTGCATGACGCAATACCGCTCATTCATCTGCCCTTGCTGGCGGCGACCGAGCGCCCGTAGGATGCGCCTGCTTTGCAGGAGACCCCCATGCTGACCCGCCCCGCCCTCGCCTTCTTCGCCCTGGCGATCGCCGCCGCGGCCCCGGCGTGGGGCCAGGACACCCTCCCTCCAGGCAATCCGATCGAGGAGGGAGTCGGCGCCGACATCACCGAAGAGGGGTTCGACACCCTGCTCGGTCTCGTCGGTGACTTCATCCCCCCCGACCTGGTCATTGGGAGCATCCCCGAGCAGGACGTGGATCTCTTCTTCTGCACCGAGAACCTGCAGCTCGACAACCTCGTCATCCACACCGCCATCAACTCGATCACCGTCGACGGCACCCCCTCGGGGCTGGTGCTGGTCGCGGACATCGACGTCTGGATCAACACCCCCGATGACCCGGCGATCGTGACGCTCGCGGGCTGCATCGACGACGTCTGCCTGCTGCACACCGATCCCGCCACGATCGTGGTCGAGATGCCGATCACCCTGGCGCTGTCCGCCGACGAAGCGGGCGACCCCTTCATCGACGTCACCCTCGGCGCCCTGTCGCACAACATCTCGGACGCGATGTCCAACACGGTCCACATGACCGGCTGCGCGATCGGCGAGATCAACGAGTTCCTGTCCGACGTCGGGCTGAACCTGTTCGACCTCGTGATCGATCAGTTCGTGGGCGAGATCGAGGCCCAGATCGAAGAGCAGACCGCGAGCCTCGAGGAGACGATCGAGGACGCGCTCCGGGCGCTGTGGCTCGCCGACACGCTCGACGCCCTCGGGACCGAGTTGACCTACGACATCCACCCCACCGCGGTGGAGCACAACGACTTCGGGCTGCGGCTGGTCCTCGGCGGCATGGTCGCCGCCGACCCGGCCCAGTGCATCGCCCGCTACGACAACGACGGCTCCGCGTTCACCCCGTCGAACATGCCGGGCATGACCGAGCTGGTGCCGGGCAGCGGCAACCCGTACCACGCGGCCGTCCTGCTGTCGGACGACCTGGTCGCCCAGGCGGCGCACGCGGCCTGGCGGGGCGGCGTGCTCTGCTACGTGGTCGAGGACCTCGGCGGCACCGCCCTGTCGACGACCTACCTGGGGCTGCTCCTGGGGCTCGACCTGGAGGAACGGCTGCAGGAGATCCTCGGCGCCGAAGAGACGCCGATGCTCATCCGTACGGTGCCGGAGTCGCCCCCGGTGGTGACGTTCGACGGGGACCACGACATCAACATCGAGATCACCGGGCTCAACATCGAGTTCTACCCGGTGATCCTCGACCGCTTCTCGCGGCTCGCCGCCATCGCCATCGACGTGAACGCCGGGCTCGACATCTCCATGGCACCCGACGACGCCCTGCAGCTCGACATCTTCCTGGACGCCGAGAACCTCAACCCGCGCGTCACCTACAACGAGATCGCCCCGGACCTGAACGAGGCGCTCGAGGCCAACTTCACCACGTTCGCCGGCACGATCATCGACACCGTCGCCGGCTCCGCGCTCGAGGGCATGGCCTTCGGCCTGCCGACCTTCTCCGGCATCGGCCTGACCGAGCTGGAGGTCCTCGCGGTGGGCGAGTCCCCGTCGCTCCTCGACTTCCTGGGGGTGTACGCGACCCTCGGCGAGACCACCGGCGGCGAGAGCTCCGGCGGCTGCGACAGCTGCGGCGGCGACGCCGGCTGCGCCGACGGCTGCGGTGGAGACAGCTGCGGCGGCGAAGAGGGCTGCGGCGGCGAGGAGGGCTGCGACGCCGAGACGCTGCTGGAGGACTCCGGCTGCACCGGCGAGGCGACCGAGCAGCCCAGCGACGTCGGCTGCACCGGCTGCCGCCACCTGCGGGCGAAGCGGATGCCCGACGGGCACTACCGGATCACGATCGACCCCGACGGCGTGCAGCACCACCGCACCCGGCGCACGCTCAAGGTGGGCGTCGCCCAGGTCCTGCTGGTGCTCGGCCCGATCCTGGTCCTGGTGCGCCGACGCCGGCGCCCCGACGAGTTCTAGACGGCCCCTCGTCAGCGCAGCCGCAGCAGGTCGTCCACCGCGGTGACGACGTCCGGCCCGGTCACCGACGCGGCGGCCGGCGGCCCCGACACGAGCACCCGGCGCCGCTCCCGGTCCACCACCACGAACAGCGTGTGGGACGGCACCAGCCCGCCGGCGAGGCCGTCGATCAGCCTCCCCAGCTGCGTGTTCAGCTCACCCGCGCTGGCGGGGCGATAGCGCACCACGAGCAGGCGCGGCGCCCGGGACGCCGGATCCAGCGCCGCCTCCAGGGCGAGGTCGGTGGTCCCCTCCAGGCTCGGCCCCGCCTCCGGGTGGAGCGCGTTCCAGCCGGCGGACTGCAAGCGATCCCCCAGCCGCTCCAGCTCCGCGGCGTCGGCGTTCGGGAGGACCGCGCCGGCGGCGGCCAGGCGATCGAGCCGCGGGCTCGCTTCCGGCACGTCGGTGAGCGGCGACTCGATCTCCACCAGGATGACGTCCCACGTCCGAGGCAGGCGACCCGACGCGAGCAGCAGCACCCCCACCAGGGCAGCCGCCGCGGCGACCGCGCCGATGGCCCGGGCGCGGGCGGTCATCACGGGTGGGACACCAGGTCCCCGGTGGCCGGGTCGAAGAGGAACACCCGCGACTCCGGCCGCGCGAAGCCGCCGGACACCTTCATCCAGACCGCGGCGGCCCAGACCGTGCGGCCAGGCTCGATCTCCCAGACCGTCGCGGCCACCACCGCGCGCCCCACCAGCGGGGTCCGACGCACCTCGCGCAGGCCGCGGTCATCGGGCACGAGCAGGCGCACGTCCCCGCCCTGGAAGACGCGCAGGTCCCGCAGGACCGCCACGGGGGTCTGGGTACCGCCGACCATCAGCACGGCCGGCGCGCCGTCGGCGTCGGACGTGTCCACGATGGGCGGGAGGAGCCGGACCACCAGCTCCTCTTCGTCCCCCAGCATGCTCTGCGACAGGCGCGTCGCCTCGACGATCCGACCGGCGACCCGCTCTCCCCCTCGCCAGGTGATCGCGCGCGGGCTGCGCGGATCCCGCTCGACCAGCTTGCCGCTGTCCTCGACCTGGAACAGGCGCTGAGTCGGCGCCTCCTCCCCCTCCGCGGGGGGGACCCAGACGTTGAACCAGTCGTACAGGGGGGTGCCCGGGGGGAGGTCCAGGCGCTCGCCTTCGACGAGGGAGTCTCCCTCCAGGGTGACGCGCTTGATGTGGCCGCGGAACGGCTGCTCGCCGCCCGAGCGCTGCCCCAGCAGACCCCACGCGCCGTCGGCGTCCCGCACCGGCCGGAGCCAACCGTTCCAGGGGCGGCCCACGGTCTCCCGTCCGTCCTCGCCCACCCGGACCAGGAGGGAGCGCATCCGCCCCTGGTCGATCAGCACGACCCACTCATCGGCGCCGTCGCCGTCGAGATCGGCCACCTCCAGCCGCAGGATCCGCGTGAACCGGGGCGGCTTCCAGACCTCCACGTCCCCGTCGGAGCGCAGCTCCCGGACCGCCTTCTCGTCCGCCAGCCAGAGCTTCTGGGGCTCGCCGGCGGCGTCGGTCCCGGCCGCCAGCCCCACCGCGAGCACGCGGCCGGAGTAGAACTCGGTCGCCCCCAGGGCGGTGTCCTGCGCGGTGCGCGCGTGGGCGCAGGAGGTCAGCAGCGCGGCGGCGAGCAGCACCACCCAGGTTCGCGTCGAGCTCATCGTTCCTCCAGGCGCCGGGTGCTGCGCACGATCTCGTCCACGACGTCCCAGCTCCGCTCGAACCCGTTGGCCGGCAGCCCGGCCTCGACGAACACACCCCGTCCGTCCACTTCGAACCACCACGCGACCACGAGGCCGCCGTCCTCGCCGTCGCGGCTCCCGACCTCGATCGGTCCGTCCGCGAGCCGCTCCAGGCCCGACCAGGGGCCGGTCGCGAGCCAGCCTTCGCCGCCGTCGGTGCGCCATCGCCGCTGCGCCGCGGAGTCGCCGTCCCATCGACCGAGCCGCAGCCAGGTGCCCCACCACGCCGGGTCCCGCGCCTCCCACACGTAGGGGTCGGAGCCGGGCCGGACCTCCCAGCGAGGGGGGAGCTCGATCGCGAGCCCCGCGTCAGGGTCCACGAGCCGGCCGTCGCCGGGCCGCCACGGCAGCCCCGACCGGGTCGGGTCGTCGTCCTCGTCCTGCGCCGTCCCGGACGTCTCCGGCTCGGCCGCCTTCGGCGGGCAGCCGGCCACGGCCAGGGCCGCTCCGCCGACGGCCAGGGCGCGCAGGAGGCTCACGGCTCGTCGTCCGATCCGAGGAGCGCCCGGGCGACGGCGTACGGGCCCACCTCGCCCGCCTCCAGCGACCGGGCGAGGTCGGCCAGGTCGCCGCCGTCGACGAGCCGCCGGCGGGCCGCCTCGATGACCCGTCGGGTGGTCTCCTCGCCGACGATCCGCAGCGCCAGGTCGGTGGCCGGAGGCCGCTGGAGCGGCGACGCCAGGCGCGCGTCCCGGGCGTCCAGCTCGGCGAGGAGCTCGTCCAGCCCGTCGCCGCGGGCCGCCGACACGCCGAACAGCGGCACTTCGGGGAGCTCCGCCTGCGCGACCTCGGCGCGCTCGTCGAGCATCGCCCGGAGCTCCCGGAGCAGCTTGTCCGACCCCGGTCGATCGGCCTTGTTGACCGCGAACAGGTCCGCCGCCTCGAGCAGCCCCGCCTTCATCGTCTGCACGACGTCGCCGGACTCGGGCACGAGCAGGACCAGCACCTGGTCGGCGACCGAGACGACGTCCAGCTCGGTCTGACCGACGCCGACGGTCTCGATGACGATCCGATCGAAGCCGGCCGCCGAGCACAGCACCGCCGCCTCGCGCGTGGCGCGCGTCAGACCGCCGTGGTGGCCCCGGGTGCCCAGGGAGCGGATGAACACACCGGGGTCGGCGGCGTGCCGCTGCATGCGGATGCGGTCCCCCAGGATCGCGCCCCCGGTGAACGGACTGGAGGGGTCGACGGCGAGCACCGCGACCCGGCGGTCGGCGGCCCGGTGATGGCTGATCAGCCGGTCCACGAAGGTCGACTTGCCGGCCCCCGGCGGGCCGGTCACCCCGAGCACCCGGGCGGCCGACCGGCGGTCCCACAGCTGCTCCATCCAGGCGAGCACCTCGGCCCCGCCGTTCTCGACCCGGGTGACGAGCCGCGACAGGGCTCGCAGGTCCCCCAGCAGGAGGCGATCGAGGAGGTGCGGGGCTGGATTCACCACCCACTCCCGTCGAGCGCTGGCCCGCGGTCCGCGATACCTGCCTCCGGCCTCGTTGAGTATTCCAATACGCTGCCTCGCCCGTCGTGGGTCTCCCGCACCGCGGCCTCACCGCTCTCGGTCCGGGGCGGTCAATCCACCCCCGCGCCACGAGGGCCGGGAGTATGCCACGTGGTAGAAGTCGCCCCGCTGATGGCCGATTCGGACCCCTCCCCGACCCTGCCCCCCGCGACGCGCGGCCTGCTCACGCTCGGGGCGCTGCTCGCGCTGGGCGCCGCGGCGCTGATGTGGCTGGCGATGCCGGTCCTGCGCCAGGGCCGCCTGCTGGAGGCGGCGACCGCGACGTGCGAGGGGCACACCGCCGAAGCGAAGGCGTGGCTGGACCAGGAGCCCGAGGTCGCGGCCGCGCTGGCTCGCGAGCGGGACGCCGCCCAGCAGCGGGGCGCGCTCCTCCTGCGGGCCGACGACGAGGTGGTCGTGCGCACCACCCTCAGCGAGCTCGCCAGCGACGCGTCGCTGGAGGTCGGCGCCTTCCGGCTCGGCACCCCCCGGACGGGCGAGGCGTTCGACGCGGTGCCGGCGTCCCTCGAGCTGACCGGCGATCGAGCCGAGCTGCCGCCCTTCCTCGAGGCGTTCTACGGGCAGCCCCGGGTGGTGCGGCTAACGAGCCTCGAGGTGGAGACGCCCGAGTACGGCTCGGAGCGCGCCACCGTGCTCCTCGCGTGGGAGTTCGCGGCCCCGGCCCGCACCGCGCGGCGGCCGGACGACCCGACCTCCCGCTGGGCTCCCCCCGCGGTCGCCTCCGCGAGCGTGAGCGCCGCGATCCGACCCTGGAACCGAGACCAGTGGGACGTGCTCGGCGCCGCCGCCCGGGAGCTGCGCGGCCTGGCCCCGGACCTGCGCCGCCTCGCCGGCATGGAGGCCGAGCGCCTGCAGTTGGAGGAGGAGCGCCGGGCGATGGAGCGCTGGCAGGACGCCACGGCGTCGGAGCACCGCGCCGTGCTCCGCAAGCTGCCGGTGCTGCTGCAGACCCTCGACGGCTCTGCGCTGGGCAAGGCGACCCTGCGCCCGGGGCCCGGCGGGACCCTCCGGATCGACTCCGACTGACCGCCCCCCTCCGCCTCAGCGGACGACGGTGACCGGGCAATGCGCGTGCCGCACCACCTTCTCGCTGACGCTGCCGAGCATCAGCTCCTTCCACGGCGACAGACCCCGGCTTCCGATGACGACGTGGTCGATGTCGTGGGTCTTCGCCCAGCCGGTGATCTCCTGGGACGGGTCGCCGAGCAGGACCACCCGCTCGTAGTTCACGTCCGCCCCGATCTCCGCGGCGGTCTTCATGAACGTCCCCTCGGCCAGGGCGTCGATGTGGCGCCGGACCTCCTCCTTGGGCAGACGGTGCATCCCCATCGCCTCGGCGGAGGTCAACTGAACGACGTTGAGGACCCACAGGTCCGCGCCGAGGGTCAGCGAGAGATCGGTCGCGAACCGCACGGCGTGGAGGGCGCCCTCGGAGCCGTCGGTGGCGACGGCGATGCGACGAATGAGCTTCGACATGACACGCTCCTTCCACCCCGGCACGCTGCAACAGACGTGCCACGGGAGCCCTGCTGAGCCGGCCGTCGATCCGACCGCCCGTCGCCCTGTCCGGCCTGTGCGAACGCGCCCGAGGGGTGCACGGGTGCACGCCCGTCGAATCAGAGGGCGTCGATCAACGCCTCGAGCCCTCGGAGCGTGGAGGGAGCGGCGACGTCCGGCGGGGGGACGTCTCCGACGCGGGCGAGCATCAGGCCCGACGTGTCGCGCTGCAGCGAGCCGTCGGGCAGGACCTCGAAGGCGCCCTGGGCCAGCCCCACGACCCGGGGGCCGAGGGCGCCGTCGGCCACGAAGAGCACCACCTCGTCGCCCGGCTCGAAGGTCGGCACGCCGAACGCGATCGTGCCGCCGTCGGGGAGCACGCCGCCGGGCTGGTCGAGCACCAGCACGTCATCCCCCTCCCCCATCCAGTCGTCCAGCACCCGCAGTTCGACGCGCGAGCGCACGATCCGGTCGCGGTAGGCGTCCACCGCCTCGACGCGCGCGTGCACCACCCGGTCGGAGCGCAGCGCCAGCCCCTCCACGGACAGCGCCGTCACCGTGCTGCTGGTCGCTCCGTGGGGCAGGAGCAGCGCCAGGACGAGCAGCGCCCCGCTCGCCCCCGCCACGCGACGCCGACGCGGCCGGAGCAGCGCGACGATCGCCAGCCCGCCCAGGAGGCCGAGCCAGCCCGCCGGGCCCGACGCCGCCGCGCACGCCTTCGGCGCGACGTAGCCGACCCCGTCGACGCAGACGCCGCCGCAGGGATACAGCGCCTCGGCGCCCGCCACGTCGTCGCTGCCGAGCTCCCGGACGAGGTTCCCCTCCTCGTAGTCGATCCGCATCACCGCGCCCGGCTCCGTCGAGTGGCCCAGGCCGATGAAGTGGCCGATCTCGTGCAGCGCGATCGACTCGTAGTCGACCCGCACGTCGTCGGTCAGCACGCTCCAGTCGTAGTCCAGGGCGTTGAACGCGATGTCCGCGTCGACGAGCCGGGTGCCTTCCCCCCACGACAGCGTGGTCAGGGCGATCACCTCGGGGCCGAACGGCCAGCGGGTCTCGATGAAGTACAGCGCGTTGCGGAAGTCGTGTTCGGGGATCGGGCCCCCGCAGACCTCCTGGATGAGGTCGGGATCGTCGTCCGGAATCGCGTGGGGGCAGGGGTTGCCGCCGAAGACGTACTGCTCTTCGAAGCCGATGTCGGCCGAGTTGATCGCGGCCCAGGACTGGAACGCCTGGCGGGCCGAGGCGTGCAGCAGCCACGCGGGCAGCTCGCCGCCGCCGAGCACGTGCTGGGTGAACTCGACCGGCACGTCCGCGGGATCCCAGTGCAGCGCCGCGCCGTCCGGTTCGCCCGTGTCGGTGGCGAAGGTGTAGGCCCCGGCGGTCGCCGGGAGGAGCAGGAGCGAGCCGATCAGGAGCGACACGAACGAGGAGGGATGTTGACGCACGGTGCCCGCGAGTATAGATGCCGCCCCATGACTCTGAACGCCCCGCGCCTGCGCTTCGCCCCCTCCCCTTCGGGATTCCTGCACATCGGCGGCGCCCGCACCGCGCTGTTCTGCTGGCTCCTCGCCCGTCGGCACGGCGGCTCGTTCATCCTCCGGGTGGAAGACACCGACCAGGCCCGCACGACCGACGCCTCCATCCAGGCGATCCTGGACGGCCTGTCGTGGCTCGGCCTGGACTGGGACGAAGGGCCGGGCGTCGGCGGCGACCACGGCCCCTACTTCCAGAGCGAGCGCAAGGCGATCTACCAGGAGTACGTCGGCAAGCTCATCGAGTCGGGGCACGCCTACCGCTGCTACTGCACCCGGGACCAGCTCGACGCCAAGCGGGCCGCCGCCCAGGCCGCCGGCCGCAAGGCGACCTACGACGGCACCTGCCGCTCGCTCGACCCCGCCGCCTGGGACGACGACGAGCCGTTCGTCTGGCGGCTCCGGGTGCCGCTGGAGGGGGACACGATCGTCCGCGACCTCGTGCGCGGGAACATCCGCTTCCCCAACGCCGAGCTCGGCGACATGGTCATCGTGCGGAGCAACGGCGACCCCCTCTACAACTTCGTGGTCGTCATCGACGACGCGACCATGAAGGTGAGCCACGTGGTCCGGGGCGACGATCACCTCTCGAACACCCCCAAGCAGATCCTGATCTACGAGGCGCTCGGCCTGGAGCCGCCGACGTTCGCGCACCTGCCCCTGATCCTCGGCGAGGACAAGAAGCGCCTCAGCAAGCGGCACGGCGCCACCAACGTGATGCAGTACTCCGACGAGGGGTACCTGCCCGACGCGATGGTCAACTTCCTCGCCCGCCTCGGCTGGAGCCACGGCGACCAGGAGCTGTTCGCCCGGGACGAGCTGGTGTCCCTCTTCTCCCTGGAGTCGGTCGGCAAGGCGGCCGGCGTCTGGAACCCCAGCAAGCTGCTGTGGACCAACCACCAGTGGATGATGCGCACCCCGTCCGACCAGCTCGCGGCGCTGATCGCCCCCCGCATCGAGGCCGCCGGGCACCCCGACTGCACCCCCGACGCCGAGATGGTCTGGCGGATCGACACGCTCAAGGAGCGCTCCAAGACGCTGGTCGAGCTGGTCGACCAGGGCACCTTCTACTGGGCCGCCGCCGACGGAATCGCGTACGAGCCGAAGGCGACCCGCAAGTTCCTCAGCGCGACGACGTTGCCGGTGCTCCAGGCGTCCGCGGCGGCGCTGCAGGGGCTGCGCGAGTGGACCGAGGAGGCGATCGAGACGGCCCTCGCGGCGGTCATCGCGGAGCTCGAGGTCGGGGTCGGCAAGGTCGCCCAGCCGCTGCGCGTCGCGGTCACCGGCACCCGCGTCTCGCCCGGCATCTGGCTGACCCTGGCGGCCCTCGGCCGCGACAAGACCCTCGCCCGGCTGGCGGCCGCGATCGAGATCGCCGGCACGCCCCGGGAGTAGACGATGAAGCGCAACGTCCTGCGGGTCGCGCTCGACGAGATCCCCGACGGCGGCTTCCAGCTGTCGCTGGATCGATCCGTCACGCCGTTCGCCGGGCTGCTCGACGAGCTCGGCGCCGACGTCGAAGGCTCCGCGGACGTGAAGCTCAAGCGGTGGCCCGGGCGGGTCGACGTGAGCGGCGCGTTGCACGCGGCCCTGGAGCTGGTCTGCGTGCGGTGCACCGAGAGCTACCGAGCGGTCCTGGACCGGGAGATCTGGCAGATCCTGGTCGAGCCCTCCAAGCAGGGCGACGCCGAGCAGGAGGAGGAGGTCGAGCTCACCTCCAGGGACCTGGACCGCAGCGAGCTGGACGGAGAGCACGTCGACCTGAAGGTGTTGCTGCGCGAAGAGCTGCAGCTGGCGCTGCCGACCAAGCCGCTGTGCCGCGAAGAGTGCAAGGGCATCTGCCAGAAGTGCGGCGCCGATTGGAACCACGAGACGTGTGATTGCGGACCCGACATCGACCCCCGCTGGGAGGCGCTCGCGGGGCTGAAGCTGAAGCAGGATTGACGCAGTCCGATCAACCTCCCGTTGACACCGAGCCGGTCATTCCCATAATGGCGCGGCCCGACAACGGGCAAAAAGGACGCCCTCGGGCGATGGAACAGCGGAGCAGACGATGGCCGTCCCGAAGCGCAAGACCAGCAAGACCCGCCGCGACAAGCGGCGCTCCCACGACGCGATCCAGTTCAACGCAGCCCTCGTGAAGTGCGAGAACTGCGGCGAGTGGAAGGAGCGACACCGCGTCTGCCTCGAGTGCGGTACCTACCGCGGCCGGCGCGTCTTCGACATCCAGGAGGCTTGAGCCTCTACGTGATCCGTGAGGATCGCTCTCGACGCGATGGGGGGGGACGACGCCCCCGACCCCAACGTCGCCGGCGCAGCCGCCGCGGCGAATGAAGGGCTGCACGTCCTCCTGGTGGGGGACGAGGCCATCCTCCACGACAGCATTCGCAAGCTCGGAGGGCTCCCGCCCACCGTGCACGTCCACCACGCCTCCGAGGTCGTGGAGATGGACGACGCCCCGCGATCCGCCCTCCGCCGCAAGAAGGACAGCTCCCTGCGCGTCGCGTTCGAGCTGGCCCGCAACGGCCAGGCCGACGCGGTCGTCACGATGGGCAACTCCGGGGCGGCGCTCGCGATGGGCATGTTCGTCACCGGCCGCCTTCACGGCGTGCAGCGCCCCGCGATCGCCGCGCTGGTGCCCCGCCCCGACCGGCCCGTGGTGCTCCTCGACGTCGGCGCCAACGTCGAGTGCCGCCCCGAGCACCTGATGCAGTTCGGGGTGATGGGGGCCGCCCTGTCCACGGTCGCGTGGGACGTCGAGCGGCCGCGCGTCGCGGTGCTCGCCAACGGCGAGGAGGACGGCAAGGGGACCGAGCTGACCCGGGCCGCGTCGGCGCTGCTCGGCCGGGCCCCGGGGGTCGAGTTCGCCGGCTACGTCGAGCCGCGGGAGCTCCTCGCGGGGGCCGCGGACGTCGTCGTGACCGACGGCTGGACCGGCAACGTCGCGCTCAAGACCGCCGAGGGGGTGCTCGAGCACGCCACGTCCCTGGCGAAGGAGGCGATCGCGGGGAGCCTGCGCGCCAAGGCCGGAGCCGCGCTCCTCGCGCCGGTCCTGAAGCGCGCGCTCGGCCACCTGGACTACCGGGAGTCCGGTGGGGGTTTGCTGCTCGGGATCGACACCTGCGCGGTGATCGGGCACGGCCGCGCCGACGCTCGGGCGGTCACCGCAGCGGTGCAGTTCGCGGACGCGCTGGCGTCGGCCGGGCTGCTCGAGAGGATGGAAGCAGGACTGACGGAGGCGTTGGGCGGTGAAACGGAGTCCGGGGCTGGTTGAAATGCCGAGCCCCGGTGGTACAATCCGGCCGACTCTGCCTCTTTGGCGGAAAACCAGTAGAGATTTCAAGCACTTAGACGCTAATCAGCGGTCGGCGACGAACGGGCCTTCGGAACGCCGTAAGCCCCTGCCGCACCCCGAAACCGAAGAAGCGGAACAAGCGATGGCCGAGGCGATCAAGGACCGGGTGATCGAGATCATCTGCGAGCAGCTCAACACCAAGGCGGGGGACGTCAAGCTGGAGTCCTCCTTCATCGACGATCTCGGGGCCGACAGCCTCGACATCGTGGAGCTGGTGATGGCGATGGAGGATGCCTTCCAGATGGACATCCCGGACGAGGAGGCGGAGCGAATCCAGACCGTGAAGGACGCGATCGCGTACATCGAACAGCACGGCTAGAACATCAAGCCCCAGTCGGGGCCCGAAACTGCGGCGTCGGCCGGGCAGTGGGAGTTGGGCTCCCACAGGCTCGGCCGTCGTGCTAGAGGGGGCCGGGATTGGTCAGACCATCGGACCCTGTGTCCAGTCTGAGCGGTCGTCGCCCCCACCAGGAGGACCGGGTGAAGAACCGGGTTGTCATCACCGGAGTAGGAGCAGTCTCCCCGCTCGGCGTGTCCGCCGAGGCGCTGTGGGATGGCTTGCTCGCGGGACGAAGCGGCGTTGGGCCGATCACGCTCTTCGACACCGATGGGTATCCAGTCACCTTCGCTGGCCAGGTCGACGACTTCGACCCGAGCCCCTGGGTCGACGGCAAGGAGATCAAGAAGCTCGACCGCTTCCTCCAGTTCGCCATCGCGGCGACCGACATGGCGCTGGAGGACTCGGGCTTCGAGGTCACCGACAGCAACGCCGACGACGTCGGCGTCTACATCGGCTCCGGGGTCGGCGGGCTGAACACGGTCTGCGACGCGGTCATGATCCTCGAGGACCGCGGACCGCGGCGCGTCTCCCCCTTCGTCATCCCCAAGATCCTCATCAACATGGCCTCCGGCCACGTGTCGATCCGCACGGGCGCCCGCGGCCCCAACTTCAGCCACGTCAGCGCGTGCGCGACGGGGAACCACTCCATCGGCGAAGGCGCGCGGCTGATCCAGTACGGCGACGCCAAGGTGGTCATCGCCGGCGGCGCCGAGGCGTCGGTGGTCCCGCTGTCGGTCGCCGGCTTCGCCAAGATGCGCGCCCTGTCGACCCGCAACGACGACCCGACGGCCGCCTCCCGCCCGTTCGACGCCGGGCGCGATGGGTTCGTGATCGGCGAAGGGGCCGGCGTGCTGGTGCTCGAGGACTACGAGCACGCGAAGGCGCGGGGCGCCCGGATCTACGCCGAGGTGAGCGGCTACGCCGCCAACAGCGACGCCCACCACATGACCGCCCCGCACCCCGAAGGGCGCGGGGCCATGGCCTGCATGCGGCGGGCGCTGCGGGACGCTGGCTGGTCCACGGACACGGTCGACTACATCAACGCCCACGGCACCAGCACCCCCTTCAACGACGCGGCGGAGACCCGCGCGATCAAGGAGGTCTTCGGCTCCCACGCGCGGTCGCTGGCGGTGTCGTCGACCAAGTCGATGACCGGTCACTTGCTGGGCGCGTCGGGCGGGCTCGAGGCGGTCATCTGCGCCCTGGCGATCCACCGCGGCGTGATGCCCCCCACCATCAACCTCGATCACCCCGACCCCGAGTGCGACCTGGACTACGTGCCGCACACCGCGCGCGAAGCGAAGGTCCGCCGGGCTCTCAGCAACGCGTTCGGGTTCGGCGGCACCAACGGCTGCCTCGCCTTCGGCGCGGTGGAGTAGCGACGTGAAGATCGCCATCGGTTCGGACCACGGCGGCGTCGAGTTGAAGGACCAGATCGGCCGTCACCTGGCCGGCCTGGGACACGACATCGTCGACGTCGGCACCCACGGAAACGCCTCGGTGGACTACCCCGACTTCGGCCGGCAGCTCGCCGAGCTGGTGCGCGACGAGGAGGCCGACCGGGGCGTGCTCGTCTGCGGCACCGGCCAGGGCATGGCGATGACGGCCAACAAGGTGGCCGGGGTGCGCGCGGGCGTCTGCAGCGACGTGTTCAGCGCGAAGATGATCCGGGCCCACAACGACGCGAAGGTGCTCTGCATGGGCGCCCGGGTGATCGGCCCGTCGCTCGCCCTGGAGATCGTCGACGCGTTCGTCGGCGCCGAGTTCGAAGCCGGCCGCCACACGCGGCGGGTCGGCAAGATCGAGTCCTCCTCTTCCTGAGCCGGAGCCCCGCATGTCCGCCCTCGTCAAAAGCGATCCAGATCTCGTCCGCGCCCTGGCCTCGGAGGTCTTCCGGCAGGAGCACGGCCTCGAGATGATCGCGTCGGAGAACTACGTCAGCGAAGCGGTGCTCGAGGCGCAGGGCTCGGTGCTGACCAACAAGTACGCCGAGGGCTACCCCAACCGGCGCTACTACGGCGGCTGCGAGTTCGTCGACGTGGCGGAGAACCTGGCCCGCTCCCGCACCCGCGAGCTGTTCGGCTGCGAGCGCGTCAACGTGCAGCCCCACTCGGGCGCCCAGGCCAACATGGCCGTCTACATGGCGGCCCTGGAGCCGGGCGACGCGATCCTCGGCATGAACCTGAGCCACGGCGGCCACCTGACCCACGGCAGCCCGGTCAACTTCTCCGGGAAGATGTACGACGTCGTCGCCTACGGGGTCGACGAGGAGACCGGCCGCGTCGACTTCGACGACGTCCGGGCCAAGGCCCTGTCGCACAAGCCGAAGATGATCGTGTGCGGCGCCTCGGCCTACCCGCGGGAGCTCGACTTCCAGCAGTTCCGGGCGATCGCCGACGAGGTCGGCGCCCTGCTGCTGGCGGACATCGCCCACGTCGCCGGCCTGGTCGCCACGGGCGAGCATTGCGACCCGGTGCCTCACTGTCACTTCGTCACGACCACCACCCACAAGACCCTGCGGGGCCCCCGCGGTGGCCTGGTGATGACGACCCGCGACTTCGGCAAGAAGGTGAACTCGGCCGTCTTCCCGGGCATGCAGGGCGGCCCGCTGATGCACGTCATCGCCGCGAAGGCGGTGGCGCTGGGCGAAGCGCTGCAGCCGGCGTTCACCGACTACGCCAGGCAGATCGTCAGCAACGCGAAGTGCCTCGCGGAGACGCTGACCGGGGGCGGGCTGTCCCTGGTGAGCGGCGGCACCGACAACCACCTGATGCTGCTCGACCTGCGGGCGGGCGACGTCACCGGCAAGGACGCCGAGGAGGCGCTCGAGCGCGCCGGCATCACGGTCAACAAGAACACCGTGCCCGGCGAGCAGCGCTCCCCCTTCGTCACCTCGGGCGTTCGGATCGGCACCCCGGCCCTGACCACCCGAGGCATGAAGGAGTCGGAGATGCAGCAGGTCGGTCGCTGGATCCTCGAGGTCCTCCAGGAGCCCGACAACACCGCCCACCAGCGCTCCATCCGCGCCGACGTGCGGGAGATGTGCGCCTCGTTCCCCATCTACCCCGAGCGCATGGACTGGGCTCGCTGGGTGATGGAGGGGTAGCGGGTGCGCTGCCCGGCTTGCGGCCACGGCAGCAGCAAGGTCGTGGACTCGCGCCCGGGCCCCGACGGCCTGGAGATCCGCCGACGGCGCAGCTGTGAGCGGTGCCAGCACCGATTCACGACGTACGAGCGCATGGAGGGCGGCACCAAGATGGTCGTCAAGCGGGACGGGCGGCACGAGCCGTTCGACCGCGACAAGCTGCGGCGATCGCTGCGCACCGCCTGCCGCAAGCGGCCGGTGAGCGCCGACGACGTGGCCCGGATCGTCGAGCGGGTCACCTCCGCGCTGGAGGCGCGGCCCGGCCCGGAGGTCGACAGCGCGCACATCGGAGAGCTGCTGATGGCCGAGCTGAGGCGCGTCGACGAGGTCGCGTACGCCCGGTTCGCCAGCGTCTACCGGCAGTTCAGCTCGCTGCAGGACTTCGTCGACCTCGCCGAGGCGGTCGCCCCGGCCGAGGACGACCCGTGAGCGACGTCGGCTCCGACAGCGCCGCGATGCTCCGCGCCCTCGAGCTCGCCGGCTCCGCCCGGGGGCGGACGTGGCCGAACCCGATGGTCGGCTGCGTCGTGGTGCGGGACGGCCGCATCCTCGCCGAGGGGCGGACCCAGCCGTGCGGTCAGGACCACGCCGAGGCCGACGCGCTGCGGAGGATCGACTTCTCCGCGAAGGGCGCGACGGTCTACGTGAACCTGGAGCCCTGCTGTCACTGGGGACGGACCCCGCCCTGCACCGACGCGATCCTCCGCAGCGGCGTCGCCCGCGTCGTCGTTGCGACGGTGGATCCCCAGCCGCTGGTCGCCGGCAAGGGGCTCGATGCGCTGCGCGCCGCGGGCGTGACGGTCGAGGTCGGGCTGCACGAGGCCCAGGCCCGGGCGCTCAACGAAGCGCACATCGTGTCGATGAACCAGCCGCGTCCGTTCGTCACGCTGAAGTCGGCCATCACGCTGGACGGGCGCACCGCCACCCGCACCGGCGCCTCCCAGTGGATCACGGGTGAGGTGGCGCGGGCCCACGTGCACCGGGAGCGCGCGCTGCACCAGGCGGTCGCGGTCGGGGTCGGCACGGTGCTCGCCGACGATCCGCGCCTCACCGTGCGGCTGCCCGCCGACGCGCGCGACGGCCTGCCCGACCCGGTCCGGGTCGTCTTCGACTCCCGCCTGCGCACGCCGACCTCCGCCCGGCTGTTCGAGGCGGACGGACCGGTCTGGATCTGCACCACCGACGACGCCGCCACCGGCGACCGTGCCGCGGCCCTGGAGGGGGCCGGCGCGACCGTGCTGCCCTGCGGGGCCGGGCCCCGCCTCGACCTCGCCCGGGCGCTCGCCGCTCTGAGGGAGCGGGACGTCGCCACCCTGATGGTCGAGGGCGGGGCCTCCATCCACGGCGCGCTCGTGGACGCAGGGGTGGCGGACCGGTGGCTGGTCTACGTGGCCCCGAAGGCGTTCGGCGGGGGCGAGGCCTTCGGCCTGGCGTCGGGGCTCGGGATCGCCGATCCGGCGGACGCCCGGCCCCTCGCCCCGATGTCGGTCACCCGGCTCGGCGCCGACGTCCTGCTCGAGACCCGGGCCGCGGACGGGCCCGGCGCCGCCTGGTGGCGGCTACGCTTCGGGGCGGAGGGCTCCTGATGTTCACCGGTGTGATCTCCGCCGTCGGCACGGTCAAGGCGTCCCGCAAGTCGGGCGACGGACGGGCCCTCACCGTCCAGGCCCGGTTCGACGAGCCCTTCGAGATCGGCGAGTGGATCGCCGTCGACGGCGCTCGACTCGAGGTCGTCGGGTTCCAGGACGACAAGTTCCAGGTCGAGGTCGACCCCGACACGCTCGGTCGCAGCACCCTCGGCGCCCGTTCGGTCCGAGACCGCGTGAACCTGGAGCGAGCGTTGCGGGTCGGAGATCGGCTGCGTGGCCACGTCGTCACCGGGCTGGTCGACGGCACGGGCGCCGTCGCGGCGACCGAGCCGGACGGCGACTCGGTGCGCTGCCATGTCGCGCTCTCGCCCGACCTGCTGCGGTACTGCGTCGCCCGGGGGCGCCTCGCGATCGACGGGGTGTCGGTCCGGATCGAAGACATCAACGACGCCGGCGGCACCGTCGAGGTGCGGATCCCGTCGGCGGTGCGGGCGTCCACGACGCTGCGCGACCGCAAGGTCGGCGCCGACGTCAACGTCGAGGTCGATCTGCTCAGCCGGTACGTGGAGCGCCTGCTCGGCTCGGGCAGCCGAGACCCGGAGCGGGCGCGCACGCTCCCGGGGGCGGCAGCCCCGGTCGACCTGGACCCGACGATGCCGCCGGACCCGGGTTCACTCCGCTGACAGCGCCGCCTCGGCCCGGTCCTTGATCAGCGCGATGTCCGCCATCGTCGCCTCGCCCGTCGGGAAGTCCGCCGCGTAGTCGTCGAACTCGGCCCGGGCCTCGTCGACCCGGCCCAGCCCGATCAGCGCGAGCACGTGGATGTAGACGTCGGCCTGCCGGCTGCCCCGCAGGCTCTTCCCCTCCATCAGCTCGCGCGACAGCTCCTCGCCCTCGGCGTAGTCCCCCGCGAGCACCAGGCCGTAGGCCCGGGTGTTGAGCATCGCGTCGCTGGACGGGTCCTCCCGCAGCGCCGCGCCGACCCTCCGCAGGGCCTGGGCCACGGTGTCCGGGTCGTCCGGCCAGCCCATCAACAGCGTCCAGGCGAGGTCGTTCTGCCACGCCTCCCCGATCGCGCCGGGGGCGCCGGCCTCCTCGTACCGCAGCCACGTGGCGCGGGCCCGCTCGTACTCCCCGACCTGGGTGAAGGTCGCGGCGAGATTGCCCATCAGGGCTTCCTGGTCGCCGAAGCGATCGTCCAGCCGCGTCGCGACGCGGCGCATCGCCCCCCGGTCCCCGCGCTCGATGGCCGCCGCCAGGGCGTGCAGGTCCTCGTGGGGGAGGTACTCCTGCATCTCCATCACCCGCGTGCCGAGCACCGCCGCGCAGAACAGGAACGATCCGAGCGCGAGCCCGACCAGCCCCTGGGTGACGAGCAACGCCCGCCCGGTCGGCGGCCCGACGATCCGCCGGGCCGGCCACGCGACGCCGACGACGATGCCGAACAGGAAGCCGCCGAGGTGGCCCGCCCAGTCGACCATCGGCAGCGCCGAGAGCAGAGCGACGAGCCCGACGAACACCCACATGTCGGTCCGGAAGTAGTCCCGGAGCGGCTCCGGGATGTCGTGCCGGTGCTTGATCCCGAGCACGACCATGACGCCGAGCATGCCGAGGACCGCGCCGCTGGCCCCGACGGAGTTGCCCTCGGAGACGATCGCCGACAGGACCGTCCCGCTCGCGCCGGCGCCGACGTACGCGACGACGAAGGCGCCCCGGCCGTACACGTTCTCCACGATCCGACCCAGGAAGTAGAGGACTGCGGCGTTGCCGGCGACGTGGACGAGCGAGCCGTGGAGCATCGTCGCGGTGAGCAGCCGCCACCCCTCCCCCGCGAAGACGGCCGAGCCGGACAGCCAACCCAGCCGGTCGCCGAGGATCCCCGACACCAGCCCGTCCAGCGCCTGGCCCCCCGCCCCCGGGGGCAGCAGGAACGTGAACGGCCAGCCGACCACCAGCTGCACGAGGAACACCCAGCCGAGGAAGACGCAGGTCCCGACCGTCATGTACGGGAACTCGGTCAGCTGGTCGATGAACGCCCGGGTGCGCTTCCGCTCGTCCCTCGAGACCGGGCTCCACCGCCGCAGCGGGGCGTGATGCACGAGGCGGCGGGGGCGCTCGTCGGAGTCGAGCCGATCGTCGGGGTGGTCGTCCAAGGTGCCGCAGGATAGTGCCCCACCCCCACGCGTCGCCAGTACCCGACGGATAGACTTGCGTTGCGTGGTCCGCCGCTTCCTGTCCCGCAGCTCGATCTCCAACCGGCTCGTCGGCTTGTTGGTGGTCTCCGTGGTGGTGCCCGGTCTCGTGCTGGCGTGGTACGGCGTGCAGGCGGTGCTGCAGGAGGAGACGCTGTACGAGGCGACGCTGCGCACCCGGGCGAAGGACCTCGCGGGGGCGCTGCAGCGAGACCTCGGCGAACGCATGGAGGCGCTGCTCGCCGACCTGGACGAGGCGACCGCCGACGCCGACTGGGTGACCGATCCGGCGGGGGCGGCGGCCGAACTCAAGGACGCCGACGCCCGGGTGGGCGCGGTGCTGGTGCTCGACGAGGGGGGCGAGCTTCGATCCCCCCGACGGGCCGCCGGCCCGCTGCTCGGGGTCGCCGCGCGGGCGCGGGACCGCGCGGTCCTGGGGCCGCTGCTGCGCCGGGCCGAGCGGCTCGAGATCATCGACGAGGACTACGACGCCGCGGCGGCCGCGTACGCCGCCGCCGCCGCCTCCATCCCGGGGCGCCGGGGCCAGGGGGTGGCCGGTCTGGGTCGCGCCCGCAGCCTCGTGAAGGCCGGTCGGGTCGAACCCGCGGTCGCCGAGTACGACCGGCTCGCAGAGGCGCACGTCGGTGACCTGGACGGCAACGGGCTGCCGATCGACCTCGTGGCGCGGCTCCAGGCGGCGGTCGTGCTGCGGGACGCGGGACGGGAGGACGAGAGCGCCCTGCGGCTGACCGAGCTGCTCGATCTGCTGGTGCGGGAGCCCTGGACCTACGGCGGCTACGGGGAGACCGCGCTCGCCGCGCGGGTGCTCACCATGCTGGAGGGCGAGGGCATGGCGCGGCTGCTCCGGGAGGCGTCGCCGCCGGACCTCGCCGCGGCCCGCCGACGGCTCACCGCCCGCACCGAGCAGCAGGCCGAGGAGGCCGCGGTGCTGGGGGTCATGCCGGCGGTGATCGCGTCGGGCCGGGCCGATCCCCGGGGGTCGTCCTTCGCGCTCCAGTCGGTCCTGACCGAGGGGCGCGCGTCGCTCGTCGCCCACCGCTGGTGGGCCCGCGGAGCGGAGCGCCGTCAGCTCGTGGTCGTGCTCGACGACGGGACGGTCAAGGCGGAGGTCGAAGCGGGCATCACGACGGTCGCCCGGGCCAACCCGGAGTTCGTCACGGACCTGGTGGGGCCGGGTCAGATCCCGCCCCCCGTCAGCACCGGCGGCTTCCGCGTCGTGCAGACGCTCGAGCCCTGGCTGCCCGGCTACTCCGTGGCGGTGGTCCGGGGCTCCGCGATCCTGGGCAGCGCCCGCGCCCAGCAGCGGTTCGTCCGGCTGGGGATGATCGCGGCGTTGCTCGTGATCATCTTCGCGGGCATCGGGGTGATCGCCCGGGCGGTCTCCCGCGAGATGGAGATCGCCCGACTCAAGAGCGACTTCGTGAGCAGCGTCTCCCACGAGCTCCGCACCCCGCTGACGACCATCCGGATCATGGCGGAGATGCTGGCCCTCGGGGCGGTGCCATCGGGGGACAAGCAGGCCGAGTACCACCGCAACATCGTCAGCGAAGCGGAGCGGCTGACCCGGCTGATCAACAACGTCCTGGACTTCGCCCGGATCGAAGAGGGGCGCAAGAAGTTCCAGTTCGCGATGGGGGACATCGCCGACGTGGTCTACGAGGTCGAGCGCATCACCGGCGACTACGTGCGCAAGGAGGGCTTCGAGCTGTCGACGGAGGTCGACGGTGCGCTGCCCGCCACGGCGTTCGATCGCGACGCGCTGATCCAGGCCCTGATCAACCTGATGAGTAACGCGGTCAAGTACAGCGGAGACGATCGACGGATCGAGATGGGCGCGCGGGCCGAGCAGGACGACGAGGTGATCGCCATCTGGGTTCAGGATCACGGCCCCGGCATCGATCCGAAGGAGGTGCCGCACCTCTTCGAGAAGTTCTACCGGGGCGGAGATCACATGACCCGGGAGATCGGCGGAACGGGCCTCGGCCTGAGCATCGTCCAGCACATCGTGGCGGCGCATGGCGGCGGCGTGGTAGTGAAGTCCAAGCTCGACGAGGGCAGCCGGTTCGAGATCCGGCTGCCGGTCCGAGGGCTGAGCCAGCAGAGCGACGGGAAGTAGGCTGATGAACAAGAAGAAGATCCTCATCGTCGAGGACGAGACGCAGATCCGAAGCAGCCTGACCGACTTCTTCAACCTGCAGGGCTACGACGTCGTCGCGGCCGCTACGGGTGACGAGGGGCTGGCCAAGGGCTTGTCGGAGCGCCCCGACCTCATCGTGCTCGACATCATGCTGCCCGGCATGCACGGGTACGACGTCTGCCGTCAGTTGCGCGCCGGAGGCCACGCGGGCCCGGTGCTGTTCCTGACCGCCAAGGGCGAAGAGGTCGACAAGCTGACGGGGTTCGACGTCGGCGGCGACGACTACGTCACCAAGCCGTTCAGCCTGCTCGTGCTCAACGCGCGGGTCCGCGCCCTGCTGCGGCGATCGGAGAAGGAGGAGCCGGAGCTCATCGAGAGCTACTCCTTCGACAACATCTCGGTGAACTTCGCGACCTACGACCTGACGGTCCAGGGCAAGCCGGTCAAGCTCAGCGCCAAGGAGATGGAGCTGCTGCGCTTCCTGGTCAACCACCGGGGCCAGGTGCTCAGCCGCGACCTGCTGCTCGAGAAGGTCTGGAACTACGACAGCGACGTGAGCACGCGCACCGTCGACACCCACATCCTGAACCTGCGCCGCAAGCTCAAGGACGCGCCCCCCAACCGCTTCATCCAGACGGTGCACGGCGTCGGCTACAAGTTCGTCGGGGGTCTGTGATCGGGGTCTGGCGGGCCGCCGCGCTCCTCGGCGCGGCGCTGGTGCTGGCGGGGGCTGGCCCCGACGACGCCGACCTGCGCGGCTCGATGGCCGAGGCCCTGTACCTCGAGTCCGCCGCCGGGGACTATGCCGGCGCGCTGGCGATCTACCGACGCCTCGCCGACCCCCTCGCCACCACCGTCCCCCGGGAGCTCGCCGCCGAGGCGTGCCTGCGGGCGGGGATCGCCCACGAGGTGCTCGGTGACGGGTCCGAGGCGGAGGACGTCTACAACCACGCCGTCGACCGGTTCGCGGGCACCCCGTGGGCGGACGAGGCGCGGGAGCGGCTGCGGTCCCTGGAGCGCGATCGACGACGGGTCCGGTCGCTGCCCGCGGAGCATGGCTTCGAGGACGACGTCGGCGCGCTGGTGCACGACCGCCAGCCCGGCAGCCAGGGTCGGATCGCCCACCAGCGGACCGACCGCGGGGGCGAGCTCAACGGCGTCGTCGCCTGGCACACCTGGGTCGTCAGCGGGCGCGAGGACGCGCTGCTGGTCGGGTTCGAAGACGGGGTGCAGCCGGCGGGGCGGGTCGAGCTCGACGTGCTCAGCCGCAGCTTCCCGCTGCAGCTGGTGCTGGTGCTGGAGTCGAGCGACGGGACGCGGTTCGAGACCCAGGCGGTCGTCATCGCGCCGGGCGACGGCTGGAGCACGCTTCGTTTCGAGCCGGACGACTTCCGCGAGGCGGGCGGCGCCCCCTACCGGGCGACGGCCACCGACCGGCTCCGGCTGGTCGACCGGACGGGCCTCGGCTCGACCGATCGGGGCGAGAACCTGGTGCTGATCGACCGCTTCTCGGTGGAGTGAGGCAGGCGCGACGGGGGTCTGAGGGACGTGGGCATCGTCGTTCACAAGTACGGAGGCAGCTCGGTGGCGACGCCGGAGCTGCTGTGTCGCGTCGCCGACCGCGTGGTCGCGGCGTGCGAGCGGGGCGACCGCCTCGTCGTCGTGGTGTCGGCGATGGGCAAGACGACCGACGGGCTGGTGACGCTGGCGGCCGAGGTCAGCGCCGGCGCCCACCGGCGCGAGATGGACATGATCCTGACGGCGGGCGAGCGCATCTCGATGGCGCTGCTGGCGATGGCGATCGCGGACCGCGGCCAGCAGGCGATCTCCCTGACCGGCTCGCAGGCCGGGATCATCACGACGACGGACCACAACCAGGCTCGGATCATCGAGGTCCGCCCGGTCCGGGTGTTCGAGGGGCTGGAGGACGGCAAGGTCGTCATCGTCGGTGGCTTCGCCGGCGTCAGCACCGACAAGGAGGTCACCACCCTGGGGCGGGGCGGCTCCGACACCACCGCGATCGCCCTGGCCGCGGCCCTGGAGGCGGACCGGTGCGAGATCTTCAGCGACGTCGACGGCGTCTACTCGGCCGACCCGCGGGTCGTGCCCGACGCGCGGCCGCTGGACGAGATCGCCCACGGGGAGATCCTGGAGCTGGGTCTGCGGGGCGCCGGCGTGCTCGCCCCGGAGGCGATCGACTTCGCCCGGCGGCACGGGATCACGCTGCACGCTCGCTCGACGTTCGCCGAGGGTCGCGGCACCGTCGTCACGTCGGCCCCGCGGCCGGGGGCGGGGCGCGCGGTCGGCGTGACCAGCGACGCGTCCGTCGTCGCGGTTCGGCTCTGCGGGCCCGCGGGGGCGGTGGAGGAGCTGCTCGCGGCCGTCGACGCCGCCGGGGTGCAACGCAAGGGCACCTGGCTGGATCGCGAGGGCGAGCTGTGGCGGGGACTGATCCTGCTGGACGTCCGCAACTCGGCGGGCGCCCCGGACGTCGTGCGGCGGGCCGGCGACGTGCTCGCCGCCGAGGAGGGCTGGCTGGAGGTGGTGCCGGACGTGGCGACCGTCAGCGTAGTCGGCGAGGGCATCGCGGAGCAGGCGTCGTGCTGGGAGATCGCTCGACGCACGCTGTCCGGGCTCGGGATCCGACCCGCCGCCCAGGTCGGGACCGCCTGGGGGATCACGGCGCTGGTGCCCGTCGATCGGGCGGACGAGGTGGTGCGCGCCTGGCACGCCGCGTACCCGGGGCTGGCTTGACCTTTGAGACCAGGGCACTAAAAAGGGTAGTGGGGTGGTCGTCGACCACGCCGCACCGGAGCCGTACGCGATGATGAACTACATCCTGAAGCCGGCGAACCTCTTCACGGGCGCGAGCCTGTTTTGCGGGTTGTGGTCGGTGATGGTGTCGGCCGCGGCGGAGCCCCACGAGTCGTCGGCGTTCTTCACCGCCGCGGTGCTGATCGTCTTCGCGGGCATCTTCGACATGCTCGACGGCCGGGTCGCCCGGCTGACGAACACGTCGTCCGACTTCGGCGTCCAGATGGACTCGCTGGTGGACGTCGTCTCGTTCGGCGTCGCGCCGGGCGTGCTGCTCTACAAGTGGGGCCTCGAGGCGTACGGCCAGGCGGGGTTCCTCGTCGCGTTCGCGTTCGTGCTGTGCGGCGTGTTCCGGCTCGCCCGGTTCAACATGGCGGCCGAGCGAGAGCGGACCGACAAGCCCAAGAAGTACACCGAGGGGCTGGCGATCACGTGCGCTGGCGGCATGGTGGCCGCGCTGGTGATGTTCCACGCCCGGACCCGGGCGACGGAGGTCGACAACCACGCATCCGTGCTGCTGATGACGCTGCTGTTGTCGTACCTGATGATCAGCACGGTCCGCTTCCGCACCTTCCGCGAGTTTCGGCTGAGCCCGCTGACCATGTCGCTCATCGCCGGCCTGGCGGCGACGTTCACCGTGGCGGCCGTCATCTCCGACTCGACGATCGTGCTCGTCATGATCGGCGGCCTGTACATCGGCGAGGGGCTGGTCGAGGAGATCGTCTTCTTCCGCCGCCGTCGCCGCGCCGACGACCCCTTCTACCTGGCGGACGTCCCCGGCGGCACCGACCTCGAAGAGGTCGACGAGGAGTCCGAAGTCCACGTCTAGGAGCCTGGAGCGCATTGGAGCCCGAGCCCCGTGAGACCGGGGCGTCCG